>JAERRQ010000132.1 GCA_016735355.1 Desulfobacterales bacterium
CAATAATTGATAATGATGAATTTATCAAGGATATTTTACCAGACCAGATCTATTGCCGATTTGTCCATCCTGATGCCGTAGCGGGTATTCGGGCGCGAACCAATGGAAGCAATTTCCAGATCTTTAAGCGCATATGGCCCGTACCGGTTACGGAGATTTTCCTTGATCCTGCTTTTGTACATCATGAAATTATGATTATCCAGTTTGATTATGCCCCCGTCTTTCATCTCATTTAAGGGCCTGGTTCCACATATTCTTTTGTAAATATCAGTTATTTCGGCCTGCTTTTCAAAAACCGACTGTATGTCAATAAAACATTCGTTGCAGTTCTCACAAGATTCAACACGTTTTGAGCAGTTTTTTTTCTGCATGATGAAAAAGGCATACAGCGCCATACGGGCCGGCATAAGATCCTGCTCTATGGTCTTGTATATGATTTTGCAGATTTTTAAATTAACTGTCAGGCCGGGCTTTTCCTCTTTAACAAGTGAAAGCATCAGGGTTGCCGGATCTTTTGGTTCTTTTAACAAATCGTCTGAAAGTTTTTTGCGGATGGAGAAAAAAGGTACGGGAATCAGATTTATGTCAGCAAATTTTGTTTCTTTAAAAAACGGCTCTCCCTTTGCGTCCATCAGTTTAATGCTTTTTGACTCTTTGGGGGGATAATAAAAATTCCGGTTGCTTTCAAATTCAGGAGAAACAAGCACATGGTAGAGCCTGTCCTGGGGTCTGCCGTACATTTGAGCTGCAATAGTCAAACATGAGCTCATGGTTTTACGGCCTCCGGCTATGGAAAAAAGCACCGCTGTTTCAGAATCTTTTGTGAATAAAAATGCCAGCTCCATACATTTTTTTAAGAGCTGTTCATTCTGCGCTTCATTGGTAATGTCAGTCGCCTCAACTCCATATTCATCCGTGACTACATGAATATTTCCGTGGCTAAAATCTATGAAACCGGACGGGATGCCGTATTCTTTTAGATATTTATAATAATACCCTTTTTTGCCGCCAAAAAGGCCGGTATAAATTTTTTCTTTGCCGCTCCTTGTGGTAATTATATGAATTGCATCAATTCGGCGATCGCTTTGATGCAGCGCATACAGGGTTTCAGTTATCACCTGGGGACTAAGTCCGGTTACAGCCAATAATATATTCTTCATTGTATTATCGTTGCTTTTATTTTACCAAGGCCGAAGGAGGTTTGCTTGCCGATATGAACTTTTGAGCAAAATTCGACAAGCGGCATATATTCCTTTAAATTACCCTTAAAAGTTATGGCGCCTGTCAGGCCACCCATGAGCATGCTTTTGTCCTGACGATGAGAATATCGTCTCCAGTCAAACCAGGCAAGCTCGGTATAGCTGACCCGGACTGTTTCAGCTCTTTGCACCAGCCCCCGATAATCGAACGGTGGTTCGCCGTCTCCGTAGCTGTTGAGGAGGGAAGATATCCTTCTGAGCATGGCGCGTACCAGAACATGAAAGGGCAGGTCGGCATTGAGTCTGTTTTTAAACTTCAAACGCATAGGGGTTTCAAGGGTAAGTTTTAAACTGAACGGGTCTTCAGGCACTTTGTTGGAGTCAAAACAGGGTGAAATAAGGGTTGCATCCGGTGCCCGGAGCTCCCGATTGGACTCGGAATATATAATCTGCTCTCCGCAGCGCACCTCTTTTAAGGTAAATCTGCCCCGCCTGCCGTTGACTTTTTTGCCGATACCGATTTTGCCCATCTGTTCAAAGGCGTAAATAAAATAAGGCAGGTTGGAGTTGGTTTCGCCAAAGAGAAGGAGACTGAAATCAAAGGGCGCCCCTTTTGGAAATTCTGTTGCGATTGTTAAGGGAGGTTCAATGACAAAGGGATGGGGAGGGGCTGCAATCCTGGATCCTGCCGGTGCTTTGAGCGCCGTTGAAGTTTCAAAGACCAGGGCATAGATGCATTTTTGCTTTAGCAGGCATTGGGCGCATTCCTGTTTTTTAAGGGCGCATACAACTTGTTTTAATGCCCTTCCAAAGACACCCCGAAAGGTTGAGCCCTTGTAAAAAGGAAGGACGGCAGCAGTTTCAAGAGAGCAAAAAAATTTATATTTTCCGTAAAACACAATCACTCCTGTGGAAGGAACTGATGATTAAAGCGGCTTTGGGTATTGTTTTATCCGGGATCGCCGGATAAATTTTTGGATCCGTGCTTTTCAACAGCCGCCTGCATCGCGTTGATAAGAGGGATCAGGCCGTCCTCGGATTTGGCTGAAACAGGTATTCCGTCGAGCCTGGATTTTATGTTTCGCAGGGTTTCATTATCAAGAAGGTCTTTTTTGTTAAGCACATTGATCACGGGGATATGCTGCAGTTTCAGGCTGACAAGTATTTTTTCAACAGATTCTATATGTTCCTTATACTGAGGGTTGCTGATATCGATAACATGCAAAAGCAGATCGGCGCTCTCCAACTCCTCCATTGTTGCCCGGAAAGCCACCATAAGCTCCTTTGGCAAATCTTGTATAAAGCCGACCGTATCGGTTAAAATTGCCTCCACGTCCCTTGGAAATTTAAGGCGTCGGCTGGCAGGATCGAGGGTTGCAAAAAGGCGGTCTTCCGTTTTGACTTTGCTCTTTGTAAGAGTATTGAGCAAGGTGGATTTGCCTGCATTGGTATAACCGACTATGGATATAACCGGCAGCTTCCCCTCTCTTGTTTGGGGCGGTTAGCAAGAAGTCCAACCTGTCTTTTAATCTCAAATGAAAGCGCGCATATTTCGCGGGAGAGCTCCGGTGTAACAAGGAATTCAAAAGGAATACGGCGGCGGTAAAGTCTTTCAAGCCTTTTGATTTGATTTGCCTTAAGTCCGGCAATGTTGCCAAAAATTTTTTTCATATTGACTTCAGAACAACCCCTGTACGCGATGGAATATAAAGACTGAGAAAATTTCCGTATTCGGCCTTATCGGAAATTGTAAAATGGAGCTGACCGGCTGTTAAACGTCCGTATCCCCCGAATTTTTTGTCATCTGAATCCAAAATCATACGGTATTTACCTGGAAGGGATGGTATATGATAATCGGGCCATGAGGTGATAGGATGGAAGTTGAATACAAAGATAAGTCCGCTCCGTTCAAATGCTATTATTTTATCATTATCATGTTCATATAGAAGATTTATGTTTGAAGATTCAAGAATCTTGCAGTTTCGGGCCATGGAAATCATATTGAGGTCAAATTCCGCAAG
>JAERRQ010000043.1 GCA_016735355.1 Desulfobacterales bacterium
TTCAGGATGCGGATAATATCTTCATATTCAAATGGTTTTTTAATAAAATCATAGGCTCCTTTTTTGATCGATTCCACGGCAATCTCTATGGCTCCGTAAGCAGTCATCATTACTACGGTAAGCCCGGAATCAATCTTCTTTATTCTTTCCAGCAGTTCAATTCCGCCCATCCCCGGCATCCTGATGTCCACCAGGGCAAGGTCAAAGGGTTTCCGCTTGACAAGTTCCAATGCGGTTTCACCATTCGGAGCGCTTTCTACTTTACTGTTCAGTTCTTTTTCAAGAGAACGTTTAAGGAGTATCCGCATATCCTTTTCATCGTCTACGACCAGGATTTTAAATTTCATCGGCTATTGTATTTCCTCTTTTAAAGGCAGCTCAATCAGGAATAAAGAACCCTGACCCGGCCGGCTTTTAACGGTAATATCACCCTTATGTTCTTTTATAATTCCATAACTGACAGAGAGTCCCAGACCTGTGCCCTGACCGGTCGGTTTGGTTGTAAAGAAGGGATCAAAAATTTTATTTATCAGATCCGGTTTTATTCCTGCGCCGGTATCTTCGATTTTAATTAAAGCCTTCTTCCCGACAAATGAAGTCGTTATTATTATGCTGCCCTTATTCGTTATGGACTGTCCTGCATTTATAATCAGGTTCATAAATACCTGCTTTAAATTTTCGACATCTCCTCTTACTGGGGGGAGCTGCTGATCAAATTCAGTTTTTATTGTAATATTATCTATTTCTAAATGGTGCTGCGCGACCTGGAGGACATCTTGGATGATTCCATTAATATCGACGATACTCTTTTTTGTATCCGATTTTCTGGCAAAATGAAGCAGGGCTTTAACAATTTCCTTACAGTTCCTGGTCTGTTTTTCTATTGTTTTCAGATCATCTATTCTTTCAGAATCTTCTGCTTCATTCCTGATCAGAAACTGAACATACCCTAAAATAAGGGCAAGAGGATTATTGATTTCATGGGCCACACCCGATGCAAGCTGTCCTATGGATGCTAACTTATCAGCCTGGAGAAGCTGCTGCCTCATATCGTTTAAATCCGTAACATCCTTGATGATTCCATCATAACCGGTGATCACTCCATTTTCATCCCGACTGGCTGTACAGCTTAAAAGAACAGCAATGTTTCGGCCATTATCGGTCTTTAAGGAGCAATCCATGTTTTTTATGAATCCGTTTGATTCTATTTTATTAACAAGTTGCTTAAATTGAAAAGGTTTTAAAAACAGATCATCCAGATTCATGGAACCGATCATCTTTTTGAAATCGTAGCCGATCATTATCAGTCCGGCTTTATTGATATTTTTAAAAGTACCGTAATTATCGATTGTAAAGAGCATATCCATGGAAGTTTCAAAGATATGCCTGTATTTTTTTTCCGATTGTTCCAGGGTTTCTTTTGCTGCTGTCAGTTTGGTAAAGTTGTTTTTAAGCGCCATGGCCATGGCATCGAATGCTTCAGCCAGGTCTTGAATCTCATTCCCCCAGCGTCGCTCCAAGGAGTCATAAGCCGGGCATTTTTGATTATTACACTCCTTGATTTGCAGGCAGTTTTCATCAGCCCGCGGTCCGGCGCGTACATCCAGATTCCCTTTAAGGATTGCTTCCGTAGCCAGGCGGAGTCGTTTGATCGGTTTTGATATTTGATTGGAAAGGGCAAAGCCGACAAGGATTGAAACAAATAAAGCCAATCCTAAAGAAGCAAATATGCTCCAGAGCATGTGATTGATTGTTTCTTGAAACCTGGTTCGGGCTAAACCCAGGCGTACGCCGCCTATGATAAAGTTTCCGGCAAATACCGGGCATGCAAAATCATAAATTATACTGTCGGTTGTATCTAAAAGAATAATCCCGCAATTTTTTTTTTTAGGTAGTATGTTGGCATCTTTCAGCTCAGACGGAAAACCGCCTTGAAAAGTATGCGCAAGGATTTCACCATTTTTATCTACGATAAAGGCGTAAGCAATATCATCAAATGAATTCTTGATTTCACTGGTTAGGTTATTCAAGCGCAAAAAGTCAATTGCCAGAATCGAATCCACACTACGGGCTGCAAACGATAAGGTTGTACTTATGCCCCTGTTTTTATGGTCTTCCAGCAGAGCTTTAGTAACGATCCGGCTTACTGCAATGGCAATCAGGATGCCGGCCAGTAATACAACGGTGATTATGCTGCAACAAACCTGGGTTTTAAAGCCTAACTGTAATACCTTGCCCCTATTCATGTTGCCCTGTCCATATATTTACGAAAAGATCCCTGACAGCAGTATAATCTGAATCAAGGGAAGGTATAATGGCGGTCATGTCGGCCGCCGCGAGTATTTTTCTATCGTGCGGCATTTCATAGTTTAACTCCAGCATAGCTTTTTTGATTTGGGCTACAATCACAGGATCCAGGTCCCGCCGGGCCGCATAAACCCAGCCGGGATACCATTTTGTAAGGCCTAAAACCCTTATTTTATTAATATCAATTTTTTCCTTTAAAATATTCAAGGCCCCTTCCCTGATTGTGCCCAGATCATATTTGCCGGAATAGACTGCCAGAATAACCTTTTCCTGTTTTCCGCCCGGCCCCTGGGCAAAGCTGATTTCGGCAAAATCTTCCGAACTGATACCATGGCTGATAAAATAGCCCAGCGGATATAGATATCCCCCGGCTGAAAATGGATCCACGGCTATCCAGGTTTTACCTTTGCAATCTTCCAGGCTCCGGATAGATTTATTATCCGAGCGGCAGATAATCTTTCCCCGAAATTTTTGTTCCCCGTACCTTTCCACCACCCGCGCAAAGGCCCTGGCCCCGTAATGTTTGTTGATATCAATATATATGAAAGGATTGGAAAAAGAGATATCAATTTTACCCTGCCCGACCATCCGCATATGCTCATCAAAGGTATCCGGAAAAACCTGTTTGATCTTGAGGCCTGTTTTTTTTTTAAGGTATTCAATTAAAAGATAATGCCTTTGATAGGCCACAGCGTGGGAAAACTGGGGTAAATAAGCATATTTGACGGCATTATCATTGTTTTGGTGAGATATGGCTGTACGCCGGCTTAAATCAATTTTCCTGGAAGGGGTTTCTTCAAAGCATCCGGAACAGATCAGGGCTGCCCAAAAAATTAAAGCAAGCAGACTTAAAGCACGTAGAATTAAAGCAAAGAGTTTATCAGACATTGATGTTTAATTTTATTATTGTATTATAAATTTTTACGTATTGGAATCAATCCTAATATCACGGTCAGGCATGTGCAAGCAAATTTTTTCAGTGCAAGGCTTTTGCTTGCATATCTTTTGCCGAAAACGGCTATCACATAGTCTTTATTTGATCGAATTATAATTTATGCACTTTGTATCTACCCTGAAACATAAAGTTTTGTTTCAGGTTCCCGGTCTATATGAATAATTACTTATTTTTTCAAAAAATTGGTATAAAGATTGCTGCTGTTTGATTTTAAACAATCCAACATAAAATGAAAAATACCCTTGTTCGGAGCGGCGCATGTCCCTGATTATCCTGTTACCCCTTATTTTATTGATTTCTCTCATACTAACCATGGTCGGACTTGGCGGAGGGCTCATCTTTTCCCCTATGTTTATTTTGCTGGACTATCCGGTGAGCACAGCCGTGTCGGCCTCGCTGTTTCTCACCGGCATTGCCGCCGTATCGGCCGCTATTATCTATTTCCGCAAAAAAATGGTAGATATCAAAATCGCCCTTCCGCTGATAATATCTTCTTCCCTGTTTGCACCGGTCGGCGCATATCT
>JAERRQ010000314.1 GCA_016735355.1 Desulfobacterales bacterium
AGCTCCAGAACAGAACCGCCGGGCCGAGTCTCGGCCCATGAGTCCATAAAATCCATCTATTTTTAGGCATTTTGAATGTTATTCCGGCATTTACCGCCTGATCACCTGTTTTTACAAGAGGCCCCTTGAGAAGAATTAATGATTTGGCGGGCTGGTGCCATTCATAATATATTTTTTGAAAGCCCGGCTTCAGCGGAATTGTAACTTCCTGCCCAACCTGCCTTACAGGCTGGATATCCCTGCCGATTTTTACGAGCTGCAAGGATGCATTCCCAGGAATGATTATTTTGTGCTGCCCACCCTTGCTGCTTCTTATTTGAAGGAGAAGTTCGGACTTGTTAAACCGGCGTCCGGGAGTTAGGTTTAGCCCAGCCTTATCAATGGTGACCATTCTTCCCGGTATGGCCTTTGGGCGTGACACTTTAAGCGTTACTTTTTCTCCCGGCCAGGGCCTCCATTCCGGTCTCCATACCCCTGATTCGCTTTTATGGTGAATAATCGGAATTCCATAAAGATCACAATGCCATATCGGACTTGCATCTAAAATCCATGATTCCGTCCAAGGAATGGATTGTGGGGCCGACAAAGTTATTTCAGGCGCTATTTCCAGTGTGGAACTCCATTGAATAGTTTTAGTATTCGACCCCATGTTGATCAGCGCTCTCTTCTCCTTAACCGATATACCGGCTGTTGTGACCGATTCCCCATCTATTAATGGAACTGAAACGATTACCGGCAGACCGGCAGGTGTCAGACGTTTTATGGTCGTGTCAACCTGCCACGTGAGCCCCAAACGCAGATTCCTTTTTATGTTAAAAAAAGGCTGAATAACGCTTTCTCCTGCCGGAGATATTTTATGACCGTTCTTTTTTAACCGGGTCAATTTAATACTTGAGCCGACATTCCCGTTTTTATCGACTCCCTGGATATTCCATCCTTTTTTTATTACTGATACTTTATGCGGAATCAAGGAGAGAGGAATCCGGATTATGTCGCCGGAACCAGGCTTGCCGGACAGCACAATTTTATGAACCCCTTTTGGCACAAGCGCCCATAAAAGTCCTGCGCTATCCCTGGAAAGAGCCGCAACAGGCTTTTGGTCAAGCAGGATCTGTTCGGGATTCCATGATTCTAAAGTAACCGGGAGAGGTATTGCCGTTCTGCAGGCAGCTTCAATATTTAAAACAATATTGAGGTGATCCGGAGCTGCCCTTAACTCCATTGCCGTGCAGTCGGCACAATACGGCAAACAGTCAGGCTGCTCAAGCAGCCTGACTTTCAGTTCTTCCAAAAGCTCCAGAGAAGGGTAACATGCGTTTTGGGCATTTGCATCGGAAATCACGAAAAATAGTAATAGGCAGGCGGCTATTGCAGCGCTTTTATATGTTTTCCCTTTCAATGACCTGTGCCAGGAACGAATATTAATAACACCAAGTATCAATAGCGCAAGCAGGATAACCCTTAATATGGCAAGTATCAAATTTGTTAAAGGAGACAAAAGCCACAATCTTATAGATTGATTTTTTTCTACAGGCCCGTTCCAGCTTATGCCGATTGAGCGCCATTTCCATGATGGAAGGCCGGGGCCTGTTTGTATAAGTGCGTCAGGATCATGTTCAAGCATTGGACTTTCGCGAACAGTTCTAGCCTGATCCACCATTCCCCGTGAAGATAATTTTGCATACGATTTATCGCGCGATCTCAGGGATTTTGCTTTTTGATACTGCCCCGGCTCTGATTCTGCAGTTTCCAGCCGGTCTGTGAAACCCGGTACATAACCGACCCTTTCAAGCTGCGGATAGAATCCGCACCGGATCTGTTGAACCATAAAAGGTATGGATATAACCAGTAAAGAGATTATGGACATAACGTACCATAATACGGCAAATTTCTTAAACCAGCCGTCTGGCAAAATATTAACAAGCGCGGATGCTGCCAGTAAACCGAGCCAGACCATATGAGGGGCTCCGGGTTCGTGATATATCAACGCCATTGTAATCAGGGCTACCACTCCCCATGCCGGATTTCTCATCTTGTAAACTGCAACCGAAATGATCAGGACTAAAAAAAGGTCCAGCAGCGTCCATTTCTGGAACCATGTTCCAGGCAAAACATCCATGCCGGTTGCATGCAGCAGCCTCCAGCCGGGAGGAAGATTAAGTGTGCCTGCAGCGCTTTTGAAATTATGGTCCCAGCCGACTGCCGGAATGCTGCCGGCCGGCTCATCCAGCCTTGAAACAGCCGTAAGATCAAGCTGCCCGCGGCGTACCTCCACACCAGGTTTGCTGTTTTTTCCGCAAGCAATAATCAAACGATCTTCACCGTCAACTGTTATCCGCCCGGGAATTTCGGGTTGATTCATTGATAGATACCAGTTGCTGCTCATGGTGCCGGTTATATGATCACGTATAGTAAAGCCCCGACCGTTAAAGTCGAGCCACCAGGTTCTGTTGATATTTAATTGATCCGGCGCCGGTTCCGGGTCTCCGCGGCGGATTGTATTAAAGATTACTTTTGCTCCGGGTTTAACAAGATATGCAGGAAATTTTTTCCAATGTTGAGGCATATCCGTACGGCCCGGTTCCACTCCCGGAACTGATTCTATCTTTACCATGCGGAGGCTGTTTTCAGCCTGAAAGGTCCAGATCTCCTGACCAAACTTCCCTTGAACCGGTCCGATCTGTTCAATATTTTTTTTGAAACGTGTTGTTATTGAAATCTCCCAACGGCCAGGCCTCGCCTGAATCAACAATTCTCCCCGGCTCCCGATTCGGGCCGGTATCGGACTTTTAAGATTCATCGGCAAAGAGTTTTCAAGAAAAACTCCACTCAGCGTTATTTCACGAGCTTTGCCTGATATGTTAATTTTTAGAAGATTGTTTACCTTCATGGGGATGGTATCTTTGACAAGCCGGTAAATTTTTACATCCAGACGGTCCAGCTGATCTTTGGAGGCAGCCTGTTTTTGCAGCCATAGCCGTCCGCTTTTATCGATAATTGGAAAGTCAATTTTTTTACCATCTATAAAAAGTTTTAAGATACCTGCTTCAGGAGGTATTCTTATAATCTCAGGCGTATTGGCCCATTGAAATTTCCCGGTTACCTCATGCTCACCTTTTTCCAAGCGGATATGCGGTATATTGTTGCGACTGATAACCGGCGCTTTTTCTCCGTTTAATGTAATCTCCCGGGGCCATATTTTTTTACCGCCCGGAATAGGCACCCAGCCCCTGGCAAAAACCAGCCATCTCTGTTTAAAGCTGCCTCCATCCGGTTCAATATATAACTCTATATTAGAAGGCCAGTAACATACATGGCTTTGACCGTTATTATAATTTGTCGGACAAAGTTGTTTCTCCTTATCGTGCAGTACCCAGGGCTTCCATTCCGATAGATTAGCCGGTACCGCAATATCGTCTGAGGACGCCACACAAAAAGTTGACCAAAAGAGAATACCTGTAAGCCATAATATGTAACAAACAATTTTTTTTATGTTCATAGCTATTTCCTTCCGCAAGAGGCGGTCTGGGGATTTGTTGTTTATAGACCGTCACATAAATAATTTCACTGCGTTATCGGTCGGAGATATACGATTAGTATTATTTCCTCACTCTAGCCTTGTGCCAAATTTCAAAATTGGGTAATTATCTGACGGTCTATAGTAACATATTTTTTAATTTTATTAATAAGTTAAGCCGCAAACTCAAGTAATTCCAAAGTAATGCCACGATTTTTTTCATCTCTTGCAAAGTTTAAAAGTTTTCTATTCACGTCAGAAGAAATATACTCCTCACCGCAATTATTACAAATATTGGCCGGAACTCGTTTAAATATCAGTATTGTTTTGTCCCGTTCTAATACAACTGTTGTAAAACCCTTTTCTGTATTACCGTTTCGACAGATTGCACATTTCATTTGATTCTCCTTGAAAACTTGTTTGTCCACTTTAGCGAATCAGGCTTATACACGGTTATAATTATTAATTTTTGTTCAATTGAGTTTAAAGCTACAACCACATGCAATGGAGTTTTTTCATATCCAATTCCGTTAATCAAAAAACTAGGAAGTGGAAAGTCGTCATCATATTGTTCAATTATTTTTCCCTCTTTAAGAACAGTTTCAACATCATCTTCATAAATATTCCTTTGAAACATTCTTCTGGTTGCATGAATACGATATTCAATTTCGTAGTCAGCATAACTGCCATTAAGTGCTTGGAATAATTTTTTCATTTTATTAGTTTAGTTTTACCCCAAAATTTGTCAAAGGCTTTAAAAAATATCGAACATTAGGTAAAAAAAAATAGAAAGGTACTGGATGAAGTCAGCGTTGCGATTCTCGGCTTGCCGGCCAACGGGCGCTCCATTGAGTTAGCCCAAGCAACTATCAGAATATTAACAGTTATTGTAATTATCCCATCGGTCTTTGAATATTCCCAACTCTCATTTATCCTCATTAAACCTATTAAAGGTACATACTATATCCAAGGCCAATCTGGGTAATTTTTTTGATGTTTATAGTTATTTACTTATGCAAAATACTAAACTTTTATACTTTTGACATAAAAAACAATAATGTGAAAGTCGAAAACTACTCCAAATATTCACTTTTGTATGAAATAAATTACATAAAAACATAAAAAAACAACACTATTTCTTTCCGTTTAAAATTCCTTAT
>JAERRQ010000262.1 GCA_016735355.1 Desulfobacterales bacterium
AAGGAGATATGGCAAAACCTCGCTGATAAAACAGGCGCTGCGTAAAGTAAAGGCACAGGGAATCCTTACCTTTTATATTGACTTATATCCGGCTATCAATAAAGGCAAATTTATCGAGATATATGCCGGAGCCATATCAGCAGGGATTTCTGGTGGTGTTCGTCAGGTTGTAAAAAAAATAAAGGAATATCTTCCAAGAATTATACCAAAAGTTGTGATGGATGATCAGTCTTTTCATCTTGAATTTGAATTTGACCGGATTGGCAGTATTTCACCGAACATAGACAGTTTGTTGTGTGCTGTTAACAAAGAGGCAGACCGTCAAAATAAATCCGCTGTTGTTGTCTTTGATGAATTTCAAGAAATTGCAAATTTCGATGATGATGAAATCGAAAGAAAAATGAGATCCGTATTTCAGAATCACAGGAATGTTTCATATATATTCATGGGGAGCAAGACACATTTGATGCGGGATATATTTAACAACCCCAACAGGCCTTTTTATAAAAGTGGAAAACATTTTCCATTGGGTAAAATCGATCAGGAAGAACTAAGCCTTTTTGCAAAAAAGAAATTTTCAAATCAGGATATTGTGATTGGTTCTAATGAATTGAACAGCATATTGAATAATACAGAATGTCATCCCTATTATTTCCAGCTGTTGTGTCATGTTTTGTGGGAATTATGCATGAATAACGAAGTTATCACCGAAGATGATATCGGGAAAGCTATTGATATCCTTATTTCAAGAGAATCAAGCGTTTATATTGCCATGTGGGAGGAACTGACCATCAAGCAAAAAAACCTTATGGTTGCTCTGGCAAAGGAAGAATCCCCTGAAGTATTCAGTAAAAGGTTTTTGGAATCATACGGACTTGGCCCTTCTTCATCCATCCAGAAAGCGCTTAAAAAATTGTTGAAAAAGGAACTGATTCAACAAGAAAACGGTAGTTATATAATTTATGATCTGTTTTTCAAAAAATGGATCCGGCGTACATGGTAGCTGATAACGTCTATTCCGGATTACGCTACCGGCGTTACGCCATTGGCATAATCGAGTGCTTCTTTCAACAATGTCAGTGATTCAAGCAGTCTGCGGGATGCAATGACATTATTTTCACCATGAAGGACGCTAACAACACGAAGGTAAAAACGGGTGTATATTACAACGGCCAAAATGCTTGAGGTGTATCAAGTAAAAAAGAATGGAGACCTAAAAGTCTCCGCTACACGGCATTCATTAAAGGGCATGAAGATCGGAGTTAAAAAGCAGTTTTTGTCGTGTGCCTTGTGGTAAAAAAATACGACAGAAAAATCTCAAATGATGGACGATTTCAGTATATTAAGAAAATTAGAAGGAGGGAGGTTAGTTTTATCATTTCAATATGTCATGTGTGCCGATGGCTCGAAACAGAACACCGTTTTTAAGAAATTCAACTGATAGGCTGTTACTTTTTCAACCATTACAATCCTTGCAAAAAGCCCAAACTCACCCCCAAGGACAGGGTAGCAAAAAATCAGTACGATCTTATAAAGTTGCCGGATGTTTTCAAAGCCATATTAACCTTTAGCAAATGTGGATTTGCCGCTAATAAAATGATTGGAAAGGAGGAAAAAGTTCTCTATCATACAAAGGTTATCACGCCGCGACTAAATTCCATTGCAGAAAAACACCGAATTGTTCAAAGCATTGATCCAACCAAGCAAACCACCAAATATCTTCTCACCAATAAACTTACCTGGGAAGCCACCAAGACCATCTCCGCATACAGTAACCGATGGGTTGTTGAGAAATTTTTCAGGAATGCTAAGCAGTTAACCGATATGGAGGAAGCCACTATCAGGGGTAAACAAGGCGTGACATTATCGTTATGCCTGGTGTCCTGAATTGACTTCCTCCTCCATTTCGAGAACTGCAAGCAAAGCATTTCTGAAAAATTGCCAAAGGAGCCATTGACGGTTCCTTCGATAGTTCGTCAGGCACAGTACGAGAATCTTGAAGCTTTCGTGGGCAGATTTCAAAAAGATGACAGCTTGTTGCGAAAATGCTTTGCTGTTGAAAGAAAAAACCTGAACAGGAAACGAAAAAAGTCTAAATTATCAAAGAACTATTTTTCGAAAACTCAAGTATAATATACAGGCTAATCAGGATATTTTGTGCCTTTCCGGAAGAAAGGCACAAATAGTCATCTCTCTTTTTTCTCCACCAAAGGTGGATTATTCTTCATCACTTTCTTCCGGAAAGTTATGAAACAAAAAAGAAAATATAAAGCGGTTTAGGGGGAGGAAATAAAATGGATACCTCTTTCGATATAAAATTTGCAGAAAGGTCAGAGTCAATAGTTAGTCAGTTTGGCTTTAAGGATTTGAAATCCTTCGTCAAAAATCAGGTTTTACTTCTGCTTCTGTCCAGAATTGAGAAATATGAGGCGGAGAACAAGCGTTTTGAGGTCAAATATCATATGACATTTAAGGCGTTTAAGACAAAAGTTGAAGAGTTGCAAAATGAAGAGGTGTTTACAGAAGATGACGATTACTTGGACTGGCGTTTTGCAAAAGAGGCGATTGATAGACTTGTGAGACAAAAACGGGAATTAGAGCATGCTTGAGCTAATCGCCAGGTACGAACGTTTAATTAAATCTTTCCATGTTTCTCTCTATGAGCAGGAAGGAGAGATGCTTCGGTTTAAGGCGCAATTAACGTTCACGAACGACTCGAAGCTCTTCATAAAAGAATATGTTTTTG
>JAERRQ010000163.1 GCA_016735355.1 Desulfobacterales bacterium
GACTCAGGCAGTTCAGGGAATAATAAATCGATGGATTTCAGACGCACCTGAACAGCATTTTTTTTCCCCTGCTCATATATACCCGCACATTTAAAAAGGCCCTTCATAAACCAGCGATAATATATTATACTTTCAAAATTCAGCATGCGCGCAAAAGGCGATAAAGCTGTGTGGCATGCGCGCCATTCGCGAAAACGTGCCCTGGAACGGACTGTGCAGTCAGGTTTTGTTTTGCCAGGTTTAATTTTATTGGGCGTAAGTGTTCTCATAAAGAGTTTTGAACCGGCCCAGGCCATAACTATAAATAACAACAGAAGAAGCAGAGTTTGATTCCATGAAAAAGAATAGAACCGCTGGATAAGCAAGATGGGAAAAAGCCCCTCAAAAAATTGATCAAGCAGAAAAATATCAATTCCCGAGCCAATATTCAAACGCCTTTTGATAAAACTGGTAAAACTGTCGCCGGTCATGGACAACAGCCCGGCCAGGAAACCGATTATAAGCGGAAAGCCCATAACAAAACCGAATATGCAGCCGGCCAGTATTCCGGACAAAAACCCTGCCACGGTTTTATGTTTTCCCAAAAAAGGATAGCCGTCAAAGAACCTGAACCCGCAATCCACAGGCCGCCTGACAATTCCAGGAAAAAAAAAGGCAATCATAGGGGGAGCGCTGTTTATCAGCAAAAGCAGGATCAATACCTTAAAAGCTGGCATGGTAAATAAATCCATAGAAATTCAACAATAAAAAAAATTGCGGTCTTTTATGCAGAAGATGAGCAAGGACATCCTGCTCTTTCAAATCCAGCGTGAAAAACACGCCGACGGCAACTTTGCCCTATCCCCTGACAATACACTCACCCACCTGTCCGGATGCAATCAATTTTAATTTCTGAAGCTCATCTTCTTTAATCATCCGGTCATTATTATTAAAAAAATCATGATCAAGCACTCTTTCGTCATTGCATCTCTGCAGCGCATAAAGCCTGGCCCCTTTTATAATACCCGATATCTTCTCAATGATCTTTTCATCAACAAAAGGCTTAAGGCAGGTTGTCCTGAATTCATAATCCAGGCCTGAGCGCATAATAATATCCGCAGAATCAAGAATTTTATCAGGTTCCGCTTTTTTCCAGATTAAAGGCGAATATTTATCAGGATCGGTTTTGATATCCATTGCAATATAATCGACCAAAGCAGAATCGACAAGTTTTTTAACAACGGCAGGTCTGCTGCCGTTGGTGTCCAGCTTGACCGGATAGCCCAGCCCCCTGACCTTTTCACATATTCGCAACAGGTCAGGGCATAAGGTCGGTTCACCTCCTGTAATCACAATCCCTTCGATTAATCCCCGCCTGCTTTCAAGGAATTCAAAGACTTTCGCTTCATGGAGAAACTGATGCCTCTCAGGCCTGCCGGTCGCAAGATCCGGGTTATGGCAATAAGGGCAGATAAAATTGCATCCCGCCAAAAAAAGCACGGAACTTATTTTAGCAGGATAATCGATGAACGAATTCTTTACTAATCCACCGAACATCATTTCGCGTCAAGCTACCTTATATGTTTTTCGCATGGTAAATTCCGCCATTTTACCGTTGTTCCACTGCTTTACAGGCCGCAGATACCCGACAACCCTGGAATATACCTCGGTCTGATCGCCGCATACAGGGCATTCTTCATGTCTGCCGTTGATATATCCGTGCGAAGGACAGACACTGAATGTAGGCGTCAGTGTAAAATAAGGCAGCTTGTAATTCTGCGCAACCTTTTTTACCAGCCCCTTTAATGTATTGATATCACTTATCTGTTCACCAAGAAAAACATGCAGCACCGTGCCGCCGGTATATTTTGACTGCAGTTTGTCCTGATGCGTAAGGGTGTCAAAAACATCATCCGTATAATTAACCGGAAGGTGGGTTGAATTAGTATAATAAGGAGCGGCTCCCTCTTTGTATTCATCCTCATTGGCGCAGACTATTCCGGGAAACCTGTTTTTGTCTATCATTGCGAGACGATAGGTGGTTCCTTCGGCAGGAGTCGCCTCCAGGTTGAACATTTCTCCGGTTTGATCCTGCACTTCAGCCATTACAGCGCGGATATAATCCATGACCCTAAGGGAAAAATCCTGTCCCTCGTCACTGGCAATATCAAGGCCCAAAAGGTTAAGGCAGGCTTCGTTCATGCCGATAATCCCGATGGTGGAGAAATGATTCTTCCAATAAATCCCGGAACCCTCTTTTACGGCTCTAAGATAAAACTTTGAATAGGGATACAAATTATTTTCCGTAAACTGTTCAAGCACCTTACGCTTGATCGAAAGGCTTTCAACCGAAGTCATAATATGCTTT
>JAERRQ010000389.1 GCA_016735355.1 Desulfobacterales bacterium
TATATCACGGAACAAAAATGCCGTCCAAGTTTAAAATAGGTGTTTCGGGGTGTAGAAATGCATGCGCCGAGTCCTGGATCAAGGATCTTGGCCTTATCGGTGAAAAAAAAGGATGGAAGGTTCTGGCCGGTGGCAGTGCCGCCTCAAAACCGGCGATCGGCAGCCTTATTGCAGATGGCCTTGATACGGATGAGGCTCTGGCTTTAATTGGCAGAATAGTAGAACGTTACCAGCAACACCCAAAAGCTGTAAGATTAGGGGTGGTTATAGAAGAGGTCGGTTTTGAGCAATTTAAAAAGGATGTGGGCGCAGCCTGAGCATGCTGTATATTGCTGTGTAAAATTATTTTTTTGACTTTTTACGAGACCGTCAATTTATGCTTTAGCATCAAAATTCGTCAGAGACTAAAGCTTTAGTGCTATATTCAAAATTTTTTATTTATTCATACGATGAACTTAAACGAAATTGAACATTTTTGGGATGGTTACCCATTATGTGATAGCTGAATGAGTTGTTTGTGGATTATAATGACAGCATAATTGCTTTGGTTGAGTTGCTGCCATCCCCATATTTTGCAAAGCTCTCCCAATATGAGCCATAAGGATATATCGACAGGAAATAGTCATGATATCAAGTAATGATGCTCCAGAGATCGAATGGATAAAGGAAAAGGCAAAGGCCGACGATTATAATATATCTGAACATATTATCAGGTATTTTTTGACTAAAAAGGTGACTATCCGGGAGATTGAGGATGCCATCGCAAACGGCAGGATAATAGAAATCCACAGTCACCCCGAAAAGGGCGCCAGTGCTCTATTGCTTGGCTATTCGGGAGAAAAACCGATCCATGTTATGTGCGCTGATGATCAACACGGCTGGTTGCTTGTTCTTTTTGCCTATGTTCCGGCTCGGCCGATGTGGAAAGATCCTCTAAACAGAGTTACAAAGGGAGGTAAGCGTATGGGGGAAAAATTAAACAAATGTTTTTTTTGCGGTGGCAAGATAAAGCAGGTCAAGGTGGGCAATTTCGATTATCGCCTGGAAGGAAAGCTTTATGTGGTCAAGGATATTCCGGCCGGTCTGTGCATGCAATGCGGTGAAAAATATATTACCGCTCAGGCCTCGAAAAAAATCAACCGTCTTATAGAGGAAGACAGGTTTGGTGGAACTGAAGAGGTATTTGTGTTGAAGTATGAGTAGGAATAAGGTGTTTATTATTAATAAACAGTTTTTCATTTGGGAACTTTTATTAAAAAGATTGGAGTTGTTGAAATTTTTCGTTAAACAAACAAGTCGTTGAACAACTTTACATGTGTCTTTTAATTTTTATCAGGGAAAGGAGAACAAAATGAGATTAAATAACGGTACAATAAAATTAGCTGGTGAGAAGGGAATTGGCGCCTGGAATGCTTATATCAGAAGCTGGTGCGATCTTGGAATTAATCATGTTCAGTTTAATATTGTGGATAATGAAACTCTTATTGCTGCTCAGGAAAAACCGGAGGACTTTGAAGAGATGATCGTACGGGTTGCAGGTTACAGCGCACAGTTTGTAGGTCTTAACAAAAAAACACAAGATACAATTATCGCAAGAACAATTCAGGAACTTTAATTTGGCGTTGCTTTTAAGAGGTGTTAAAAAGGGGAACATTTACATTTTTTTAACACCTTTTTCTAATGCTTTCTTCATGGGAAGCCAAAAAAAGGAGGAGGAAAAAAATGGAACTAAGTGATAAAGTAAAAGAAGTATTGGCCAACAAAAACAGGATAAACATATTAAGCACGGCAAGTAAAAATGGTGAAACTGATGTTGCTGTTTTTGGCTCTGCATTGCTAACCGAGAAAAACACAGTTTCCTTTGTTCTCAAAGAAACCTCAAGGTCTTTAGCGAATATAAAAGAAAATCCATATGCATCATGCTTGGTTCTTTTACCGGCGTCCGGTGCTAAGGGATTTCAGGTCAAAGGCCACCGCTTTTATCTTAAAATGAATTTTATGGAAAGATCTCGAAATCCGGTTTATCTACAGGAAAGAGCAGGTGGGGAAACAGTTGGATGGGAAAAATCCTTTAATGTTGATCGTAAAGCTAAAGACACTGAAAAGTCAAAACCGAATGCCTATGCTGTAATTTTTGATATTATTGAGACCAGACCAATTGTTGATGCAGGGAAAAAGCCCGAATAGATTACATATGGTATCTTGGTATTATTTTACAAACTAATTGCAAACAGCAAGCATAACACGCAGTAAGCTTTCAATAAGTTCGATCATCCCTGTGTCCCCCTCCTCAAAGGAGGACACGGGGATTTCCCTCCTCTTATAGAGGAGGATAGATTTGGCGGAACCGAAGAGGTTTTTGTATTGAAGTATGGGTAAGAATAAAGAACCCTTTTAATAAAAAGCCCCCCTATTTTTGCCTTCAACATTCAGATAGTTACCCTCCGTACTATTCAGATAATCAAATTAACAAGTCTAAGGCGGGCGATGCCCGTAACCCAAAATATATTGATATCATACGAAAAATATTGATTTAGGCGAATTTGCCGTAATCCCTGATTATGTGTATGAAATATTGATTTTGAAGAACAACGGCGGCAATGACGTAGAGACAAGGCATGCCTTGTCTCTACAAGGTAAAAACCTGACTTTAAAATCCAGGGCTATATTTGATATTTGACAAGAACGGCATTTAAAAATAAATATGGTTGATGTGGATTGTTAGTTGTTAATATAAAAATGAAGACATCCTTCAGATCACTTCAAAATTACTTTACACTTTTTTAACAAATAAACCTATCTGTGTCCCATTGTTGTTTTAAAAGTGTCAACGACAAATGAAGTATACCAAAATGAATATATTTTTTTAAATAACAGGAGAAAAATGACTTTATCTGTTCCTGACTATATTTTATCATTAAAACCGTATGCGCCGGGAAAACCTCTTGAAGAGCTGGAAAGGGAATACGGAATCAACGATTCTATAAAACTGGCATCCAACGAAAATCCGTTAGGGCCCTCTCCAATGGCTGTCAGAGCTATTGAACACGCACTTGAAACGCTTAATCGCTATCCTGATGGAGGCGGGCATGACCTTACAGGAAAGCTGTCTGAAGATCTAAACGTCGCGCCTGAAAATATTGTTTTGGGGAACGGTTCAGATGATATTATCGGCATGCTTGCCAGGGTATTTTTAAAACCTGGTGATGAGGCTATCATGCCAAAGCCGTCTTTCCTGATGTATGACATCATGGTGAACTCGTCCGGCGCAATACCAGTTCATGTCCCTTTAAAATCACTATCACTTGATTTACAAGGTATGGCCGCCAAAATTACAAAAAAAACACGCCTGATTTTTATATGTAATCCGAATAATCCAACAGGAACTATAGTATCAAAAAAAGATTTTAACAGATTTCTCGAGAATATTCCTGAAAATGTTCCGGTTGTTCTTGATGAAGCATATATAGAATTTGTGCGAGATCCTGAATGCGTTAACGGTATTGAATATATAAATAGTGGCAGGGCGGTTATTACCCTTCGCACATTTTCCAAAGCTTATGGTCTGGCAGGGCTCAGAATAGGATATGGTGTAATGCCCAAAGAGATTGCTGAATTACTGCACAGGGTCAGGCAGCCTTTTAATGCCAATAGACTTGCTCAGGCAGGAGCATTAGCCGCCCTGGAAGATGAGCCGTTTTTAACAAAAACTGTCGGCCTTGTACATAAAGGCATTGATTATTTATTTGAATCCCTTGAAAAGATGCGGATACAAGCCTTTCCAACCCAGGCAAATTTTCTATTGATTGATGTGGGTCGGGATGCCGATGCAGTTTTTGAAAAAATGCTAAGAATGGGTGTTATTGTCCGCTCGATGAAATCATACGGATATCCTGAATATATAAGGATCAACGCGGGACTGCCGGAGGAGAATACCAGATTTATTTCAGCCTTGAAAGCTGTCATGCAAAGTTCGGCCGCTATTGAAAAAATTAAAAAAAAAAGCCTGCTAATCACCATTGACGGTCCTGCAGGGGCCGGCAAAACAACAATTGGTAAAATGCTTGCAGGTCGTCTTGATTATAAATATATCGACACTGGCGCTCTTTACAGGGGGGTCGCCCTGGAAGCGTTATCAGCCGGGATTAGCCATGATGACCATACCGGGTTAAAGCAGCTTTGTGATAAAATTGATTTGAATTTTGTTATTGTTGAAAATGGACTACGTCTTTTTTCAGGTGATACGGATCTTACCGATAGAATCAGGACACCGGAAATAACGATGTTTGCCTCTGCAGCATCTTCCCTCCCGGTTGTCAGGGAAGCGCTTTTAAAAATTCAAAGAGATCTGGGCAGAGAAAAAAAAGCTGTATTTGAGGGGCGGGATATGGGAACAGTGGTCTTCCCGGATGCAGATTTGAAATTTTTTCTCGATGCGGACAGCAGTACAAGAGCCGTAAGGAGGCACAAGGAAATATCCACAAGCATTTCCCTGACAGTAAAAGAGGTTAAAAGAGATATTGATGAGAGGGATAAAAACGACAGCTCAAGAGCATTGGCTCCTTTAAGGCCGGCAGATGATGCTATAATAATAGATTCCACATTTATTTCTAGAGAGGAAGTCTTAACCCTTATGATGTCACACATAGAACTTCATAGGGTATAGGAAATCAGAATAGCCACGAAGGGCTTGTTCAAAAAATACTCCTTTTTTATAAAACCTCTATAATTAATTATTGTTTTTTAAAAACGAGCCTGATATAAATAAACAAATTTATTAACTACAAGTGTTAATATAAGTAGAAAGAAAAAGCTATTTTGAGAGTATGTCAAAAAGCTAATAAATCCTTAGGGGGTATTGTATTTCATGGCAAGTATTGAAGAGAATCATTCAACTGAACAATTAAAACAGGGCGACCAGCCCGGTGCAGAAACTATGGTAAACGATCAAAGTACCGATAGCGATCATGTTATTCCCGGAGATCAGGAAGAAACCATGGAAGATCTGATGGACATGTACGAGGAAAGCTTCAAACGTTTTGCAGACGGAGAAGTCGTTGCAGGCAAGATTATTTCCGTGGATAAAGATTATGTGCTGGTAGATATCGGGTATAAGTCAGAGGGTCAGATACGGATCAATGAATTCAAAAATGACGAGGGGCAGATTGCAGCGGAGGTCGGTGATACTGTTGATGTAATGGTTGAATGGTGGGATGATGAGGAAGAACGCGTTGTCCTTTCCAAGGAAAAAGCGGCTAAAGTGAAAGTTTGGAAAGCCATCAAGAAAAAATATGAAAACGAAGAAACTATTGATGGTGTTGTTCTAAGCAGGGTTAAAGGCGGCTTTGCAGTTGATATCGGAGTACAGGGGTTCTTGCCGGGATCACAGGCTGATTTGCGTCCTATTCGCAACCTGGACGAAATGGTAGGCAAGACCTTTACCTTTAAAATTCTAAAATATAATCAAAAACGGAGCAATATTGTTCTGTCAAGACGGGTGATACTGGAAGCAGAGAGAGAACATGAACGTACTGCAACCCTGGAATCGATTTACGAAGGCAAAGTTGTTGAAGGAATAGTAAAAAATATTACCGAATATGGAGTTTTCGTTGACCTTGGCGGTGTTGACGGCCTGCTTCATATAACAGATATCTCATGGGGAAGGGTAAAACATCCTTCAGAGCTATTCACGGTAGGCGATACAATAAATGTAAAAATTCTAAGTTTTGATATCGAAAAAGAGAGAGTCTCTTTAGGTATGAAACAGCTCGCTGAAGACCCATGGCTTTCAGCTGCTGAAAAATATCCGGTAGGATCCCGTATAACCGGCAAGATCGTCAGCTTAACGGACTATGGCGCATTTGTTGAACTTGAAGAAGGTGTAGAGGGACTGATTCATGTTTCCGAGATGTCGTGGACCCGCAAAATACATCATCCTTCCAAAATTGTTAATGTGGGCGAAGATGTTGAAGCGGTGGTCTTGAATATACAACCTAAAAGCAGGCGCATATCCCTGGGCATAAAGCAGGTTGTTCCTAATCCCTGGGATTTAATAAGTGAAAAATACCCTGTTGGAACTACAATTGAAGGCAAAATCAAGAATATTACGGACTTTGGTCTTTTTATCGGCATTGATGAAGGCATTGACGGGTTGGTTCACATATCTGATATCTCCTGGACAAAGCGTATCAAACATCCTTCTGAAATATATAAAAAAGGAGATATGATATATGCGGTTGTGCTTGATATTGAAAAGGAGAATGAAAGATTTTCTTTAGGTATAAAACAGATGCAGGAAGATCCATGGGAATCTGCCGAAAGACGTTATGAAGTGGGGAAAGAGATAACGGGAACTATAACCAATGTGACGGATTTCGGAATTTTTGTGGAACTTGAAGAAGGTGTTGAGGGCCTTGTGCATGTTTCTGAAATCGCTAAAGAAAAAATAAAAACACCGGTCGATAAATTCAATATTGGAGAGGTGATAACCTCAAAAGTAATGAGTATAAATAAAGAAGAAAGAAGGATTGCCCTTTCGATAAAACGGCTTGCGATTGAAGACGACCAGGAGCTTTTGAGCGAATATGTAAACAATTTACGTCCTCCAACATCCACTTTTGGTGAAATTCTTCGAGATAATCTTCAGGAAAAATTGAATGATAGCCAGAAGCATGAAGGCGACGAGGAATAGTGAAATTAATTATCGGAAAATCTATAGGTTAAGCGTGGTAATAAAATGTTTTCCCGAAGACATCCATATCTATTTTTTTTGTTGATTATTGCATCAATATTTAGCGCTTCATTAATCGGACTTTCCCTTATATTTTCTTTCGCAGGAAAGGATTCTGATTATTCAGGATTAAATAAATTAAGCGGTGAAAAAGTCGGCATTATTGAAATAAACGGCATTATCAATGAATCGAAGGATGTTCTAGATAAACTTAAACGCCTTTGCGCTGATAATTCAATTAAAGCTATCGTTGTCAGAATAAATTCTCCAGGAGGCAGCGTAGGTCCGTCGCAGGAAATTTTTAGGGAGATTAAAAAGACAGCCCTTAAAAAGAAAATCGTTGCCTCCCTGGGGGCTGTGGCGGCATCAGGTGGATATTATGTAGCTGCAGGGACAGAAGGTATAATTGCTAATCCCGGAACAATAACCGGAAGTATCGGAGTTGTAATGGGATTTACAAATTTT
>JAERRQ010000362.1 GCA_016735355.1 Desulfobacterales bacterium
GAAATAACTTCCCCAACTATGCATCACAGCTTCAGGCCATCTTTGCCCGATCTGAAAGCACAAAAATATTGAAATAGCTTGCTATTCCTGCAACTTTTGTGCTTTCAGATCGAACAAACCTAACCTAAATCTATGCGCCTACTTGTGGAAGTTATTTCGTTCACGTTCCTTAACAAAGGAGACCATCTATGGACAAGAATAGTCCTGTCAAATTGGGCGCGTATTTTTCAATAGTTACAGGCCCAAGAGTTGTTGGTAGATCAGATCACAAACTAATTGATATCATAACCAGCAATTCCCGATTGGAGCCAGAATGCCCTAAAATAGCGAACTAAAAAATTTGCCTTTCGTAAACTTTTTCTTAAATTTACTCTAAAACCGGTAACATCTGCGATTTTTTATTTTTTTATGGACAAGAACAAAAACAAAAATATTTTTTATATATGTATGGCCAACTCTATTTATAGGAGGAAATGCCATGCAAGGAAAAAAGAAAAAGAAAGCGCGTTTATCTAAAAAATTTAAAATTCCATCTAAAATCAAAAAACGAAAACATTTAAATGCAGATGCCTTCTTTGTGGATATTCGCCATGAATTCGAGAAAATACCAGAATTCAGAACCGGAGATGTTGAAATAAGCATACCCGATGCTTTGATGTCGGCCTTTGCTATGTTTTCCCTCAAGGTTCCTTCCTTGCTAAAGTTTGACGAAAAAAGAAAAGACGAGACAGAATGCCAAAATTTAAAGAATATCTACGGCATTGAAAATGTTCCAAGTGATCTCATCCTAATGATAAAAAATGGCTGCAAGGGCTATTTTGTATTCTAAGAAAGATTATCGATATTTGCTGGAAAAACTTAAAAAATCGGTTTTGGAACCGTGGATATCATGTCCGTCAGATTCCGCATTTGCCAAATCGGATTCATTCAGGTAAAAAATAACAGTATTGGATTTAACATTTTAAACAGGGGAAACTTCTCAAGAACTATTGGCGTTCACTGGTGATAAGATATAAAGTGGTCGAATCTTTTATCATATGATTTACTGGCACTTATTTAGGGCTCGCGCAAAAATAACTTTACATTTTAAGCGTCGATGCATCCTGTCTGGCTGCGTTACGAAAGCGTAGAAATATCTTGATATTCCTACGCTTTCGTGCCTTGCCAGCCAGGCGCCTCAACACTTAAAATTGCTAACTTATTTTTGTGCGAACCCTTAGAATTTACAAACTGGGGTAATAATTAATTGATAAAACTTAGCAAAAAATATGCCGAATCTGAAACAGGCGCCGTAAGAAAAGGCTGGAAAGGACGGACCAGGATTGCCCTTGTTTACCCGAACCAATACCGGGTCGGGATGTCTAATCTAGGGTTTCAAACTGTTTATCTTTTATTAAATAATATCGAGCACATTGTTTGCGAAAGGACTTTTCTGCCTGATAACGGCAAAAACGAAGGCAGCCGGATTGTGACAATAGAAACTCAAAGGCCGGTTACTGATTTTGATATAATTGCCTTTTCGGTTTCATTTGAAAGCGATTTTCTTAATATCTTATCTTTCCTGAACATGGCCGGGCTTCCAATACTTGCAAAGGACAGGAGACCGGGTCATCCCCTGATCGTTGCCGGGGGGGTGGCCTGTTTTTTAAATCCGGAACCGGCGGCTCTGTTTATAGATTGTTTTTTGCTGGGTGAGGCCGAGGTTCTTTTGCCCACTTTTTGTGAATCTTTTGACAGGTTGATCCTGAGATCGAATGAGGGGAAAAAAAATTTCCTGCTTGATATTGCCAAAAACCTGCCAGGGGTTTATGTGCCGGAATTTTACCGTCCGCTTTATAATAATGACGAAACGCTTAAATTATTTGAGCCGCTGTGTGAAGCTCCGGTTAAGGTACAAAGAGTTTATCTTCATGATCTTTCCAATGTTTCCACATGCAGCGCTGTCTTAACTCCGCATACTTCTTTTAAAAAAACTTTTTTAATCGAAACCGGTCGGGGGTGTACCCATGGCTGCCGGTTTTGCAGCGCCGGGTACATATACCGGCCTCCGCGTTACCGAACCGTGTCAGAGCTGAAAAAATGCATCCAAAAGGGTCTTGCACTTACCGATCGGATCGGCTTTGTGGGGGCGGCCGTATCCGATCTGCCTGAAATAGGAGCGCTTTGCTCAGAATTTAAAAATGATAATATCAGAATATCGTTCAGTTCACTCAGGGCGGATGCTGTGACCGAAGAATTTTTATCGATTCTAAGGCAAAGCCGGGTAAAAACAGCCACAATAGCGCCCGATGCCGGATCTCAGCGCATGCGGGATGTAATCAACAAGGGCATTACGGAAGAAGATATCCTCAAAACCGCCGAAAGGCTGGTGACAAAAGGAATACCTAATCTCAAGCTCTATTTCATGACCGGTCTTCCATACGAAACATTTGAAGATATCGAAGAAATCGTCAAGCTTTGCAAAAAGATCAAAGATGTATTCCTGAAATCAAGCCGGATCAGGAGGCGTATCGGCCGAATAACATTGAGCATAAACCCTTTTGTTCCCAAGCCGTTCACACCTTTTCAATGGGCGGCAATGGATGAGGAACGTATAATAAAACAAAAGATAAACATTATAAAAGAAGGATTAAAAAAAACGGCAAACCTTCGCATAAACGTGGAGAGTCCCCGCCGGGCATATATCCAGGCAATGATTTCCAGGGGAGATCGCCGGATGGCTGAAATTTTATTGAGGGTAGTAGAAAACAGGGGCAACTGGCCTAAAACACTGAAAGAATCTCGATTTAATCCTGATTTTTTCGTTTCCCGTGAGCGCTATATTAATGAACTGTTTCCCTGGGATTTTATTGATCACGGAATCAAAAAATCTTTTTTGCGGCATGAGTATTATCAGGCCGGAAAAGAAAAGGTCTCGCCTCCCTGCAAGGTTGGATCTTGCAGCCTTTGCGGTGTTTGTCCGGCGAAGTGACAAAATCTGCAAGATAAAAGCAGTTGTTTGATATCAAAAATGCCAGGTTATTTTTTTACCGGGTCATAAATTCAACTGATAACCGTGAACGGTTACTTTTTTTGCACATTCAGAATTTTCAGGCATGGGGGAAAAACTTGACAAATCAGGAAGACAAAACATTAAGGGAACCAAAATAGTCACGATAAAATCCGTTGTCACGCGTCAGCAGACGATTACTTTGGACTAATGCGTGACCGCCAATGAGAAAATCAGCAGCGATTCGGCTGCGACTACCGCCTTGCTGCCGATATCTGTGCCAGCATTCTGCTGCTTTAATAGCTGATTCCAGGCTCATCGCAGAGTATTCAATCCCGATTCGTTTTAGTTCATTAATTACCTTTTCAGAAGCATTGCCATAGGCCGTTACTATCTCCGCCCACACGACTTCACACGCAATGACAGCACCATCAATGAAGCAGCGTTTAAGAACGTCTCTGGAAATCGGGCCATACTTGGGATCCGGCTCTAAAATATCCACCAGGATATTTGTATCTATTGCGGTAATCATTTGACCCCCCGCAGCTCCTCCATTATCTCATCAGTGCTCCGGCCCTTCCCGAATTTTCCGTATATATTGTCAACAGGATGCGCCATGTTTGACTTTATGGCAATTAATTTGCCCTTATCTGTGCGAAATTCCAGTACTGTCCCAGGTCGAATTCCCAGGCGATCCCGTAAAAATTTTGGAATAGTAACCTGTCCCCGTTTCGCTACTTTGGCTTTCATGACAAATCCTCCTTACCCTTGTCAATTAGGTATGTATTTTAAAATATAATTACGTACTTGTCAATAATTGATCGATAAGCTCTGAATATTTGATTTTATTTTTGAGCGAACCCTAAGGTTTACAAGATACTGATTTACAAACTTCCTTCGACCATTAGTCATCATTGCATCCTGCCTGTACAAATATGATCCTTTTTATTCCATCTATGTTGCTGTACTTCCACGCAAGTTTCAAACATTTGATATTTTTTCAGCATTCACGGTTAAAACCTGGCAGTTCACTGTTTTTCAATAAACTTTGTGCCAATTAAAGCATGCTGAGCTATGAACGCAAGCAATGAGTGGCATAACATTTGCATATTTATAAGATATTAAATATGATATTAAGCTCTTATTTTTATAGCTGCTTGATTTTATAGGAAAAAAAATTTACAAATTATATATTTTATGCGTTTAGCAAAACATATGTGTTTCAAAAAGTACACAATTTAGCATGACTATTTCATCATATTGATAAACCAATGATTTAAAAATAAAAGTAGTTTACGCTTTTTTAACTCCAGTTGAACGATTTTTTACAAATAGATAGACCGTCAGATAATTACCTGATTTTAAAATTTGGCACAAGGTCAGAGGGAGGAAGGCGTATTATAATACTCCTACGACCGATAACGCAGTGAGATTATTTATGTGACTGTCTATATGTAAGCTTTTATCAAAGAGGCCTTTATAATGATTTCAGTAAGATATTTATCGAAAAAAATATTACTTTTTTCATTAGTTTTTTTTATTTTATGCCCGCTTTGCCAGGTGTTTGGATCTAAAAAAGATTATTCCCACCTGATAGAGCTTATAAGATTAGAAGACATAGAGAAACCTTTATATGTTTTTAACGCTTTTGTACCAGAGCCGGAGAATGTCTGTTTTAAAGCAACTTTTGAGTATTTTAAAGAACATCAGGCTCTTGTAACTAAAATCAAGGCAGACCTGCAAAGTTCTTCGATAAGTTGGGAACTCAAAGATCTAGAGCACCGGCTGCTCTTTGTCCCTGAAACACGTTATAAGTTTGCAGAATTGTATGAAAAATATTGCATTGACGTGCTTTCCTTTATTCTTGAAAAAACAAGCATGCAAAATCCATATAAAAGTCTTTCAACGCTCAATAATGAACCACCGGATTTGTCTGATCATAATGGGATAACAGCCTTTCTGGTCCATAATCTTGCCAGGGAATATAATGTAACTTGCATTTTTTTCAGCCAGCAGAATAATAAAGTAAAGATAAAATTAAATGGTAAAATATTAATTGGTGAAGTCGGTTCTTATACAACAGATATATATTTGCATGATGACGGTTCACTTGAATTTGTGAGGAATAATTATACCATATGGCAGAATAGCGCCAAGAATCCTTATACAGCCTTGATGACACCTGTTGAAGAAACTTTGCACATACTATTGCGGGAATATACGGAAAATATGATAAAGGACGATATACTGCGGAATTCTGTTACAACCATTAATGGTATCAAGCCTATTGCGGATGGTTGGCTTGCCATAGAAGAAGCCGTGGTCGGAGGAATAGTTGCAAAATTACTCCCATGCTTTCTTGAAAAGTATTTTCCAAATTTTTCCTATTCTTTGCTTGAAGAGGATCTGCAATCAAAGAATGGATTCGACAAATACCGATATTTAAAAAAAGGCATCCAAGCCGTGGAAAGGCTCGGGTATATGCAGGCTATCAAAATGTATCAGAATGACACGCCGGCATTTAAAAAATTGCTGGATGAGGGGTCCATTTAAAAAAGAGGGGTTTTCCCCTCTTTTTTCAGGAAAATATTATAAAGTTATTTTTGTTCTTCAATCAGTTCATAAGAGACGATTTCAATGGTCTTTTTACCATCGGCTTCTAAAACAGTCCCTTTGATCTGAGCTTTTTTCCCGACGAATTCGAGGATATCATCTCCCTGTTTATTCTGTTTAATTACGTAGGACTGACCGTCCTGATCAACAATCTGATTGTCACCCATGATTGTCCCTACAATAATAGATTCTTCGGGGGGAATAATAGCTTCTTCAGAGGCAACCGCGACGGCAGACAGAAAAGCAATCATTGCCAAACACATTAATCCTGTGAACATTCTTTTTTTCATCTCTCTCTCCTTATGCTTAAAGTTACAAAGACATTCGATATTGCCTTTATGATTAAATTAACAGCAAAGGTGTGCAAGTGACGTGCCATTTGCGGTATATTTATCTATATTATTGATTTTATTGGTATTATCTATTGACGAACAATCAGCGATTATTTTTTTGTGACGGGAAACACATACATTAATCGATTGCTTTTACACTGAAATACTCCTAACTATTTATAATTACAATATTTTCTATGAATGTTTTTTACTCCACTTTTTTTAAAAAATCAAAAACCTTTTTCTTCATACCGAAATTTTTATATATTCGTCATGCCTGCCGCTTGAAAGAGTTTGACATAATTCTCTTAAATACATACATAAAATCAAATCATAAAAATATAACCGAATCGGACAAATAAAAAATG
>JAERRQ010000278.1 GCA_016735355.1 Desulfobacterales bacterium
ATCAAGATTGGTTCCCCAGTTAAAGATGCAGGTTACAATTGACAGGTTATCCTTGGAAACCGATTCGAGACGATCAAGATTCGGGGTGGTGGAGAGCTGATCTTCCATATACTTCGTAACTTCGGATTCCACATCTACAGCCGATGCTCCGGGATAAGGGGTGATCACGCTCGCTGCAGGAGGTTCAATATCAGGAAGCAGATCAAGATTAAGATTGGAAAATGCCACTACCCCGATCAAAACAACTGCGGCAAAAAACATAATAGTGGTTACAGGACGGCGGACTGCTATTTCAGGAAGTTTCATTTTTTTATCCTCCCGGCCAGGTCACTTGTTATTTTATCCCTGTCTCCATTATTGTTTTTAGCTGTTACAATCACTTTCATGCCTGATCTAAGTTTTCCTGTTCCACTGATTACCACCTTTTCACCTTTTACCAGGCCGTCTTTTATTTCAGCATGGAGATCATCTATCAGCCCGGTTATAACTATCCGCTTAAAGGCTTTATTCTGATCTACGACAAAAACATAATAAGTTCCACTGCCGGGCAGACGCTGGAGTGCATCCCTGGGTATTGATAAAACATTTTTCCTGCCGCTCATAAACTCTACCCTGATAAACATTCCGTCCACCAGCTTTTCATCAGGATTTTCAGCTTCAATTCTGACACGAAAAGTTCGAACACCAGGGTCGACCATCGGATTTACAATAGTCACTTTTCCAAAAAATTCCTGCTCTGGAAATGCATCGGCCTTCATTACAGCGGATATGCCAGGCTTGATCTGTCCGAAATCTTTTTCAGGAAGCTCAATGTCCGATTTAACCGTGGTTTGATCAAGGATTCTCAAGACCTGCACCCCTGGTGATACGGATTGACCAATCTCTACATTTCGATTCACCACCGTGCCTGAAATAGAAGAGCGGATACTGGTATCTCTGAGATGCTCCCGAGGGGTTTCAAGGGCTGCTCCTGCCTGCTCATATTGTCCCTTTGCTGCAGCCATGGCCTCCCGTGTAGCTTTATAGGCGGCCTCTGCATTATCAAAACGGCTTTGTGGAATTACTTTTTCGAAAAGCAGCTTTTTGGCGCGGTTATATTCTTTTTGGGCCTGATCAAATTGTGATTTAGCACGTCCAACAGATGCTCTTGCCGCATTATAAGCGGCGGATGCCTGGTTTACAGCAATCTTGAATCTGGTTTTATCCAGAACAACAACAACCTGGTCGGCCTTTACAAAATCTCCGATATCCGCCATTACCTGATCTACATTCCCTGCCACTTTGGGACTTAAGAGATTTATTTCTCTGGCCTTAAGGGTTCCTACGGCGGCTATTTTTATTTGGAATTCATGCATAACCGCAGGGACAACTTGCACCGGCACTGCAGTTTGGCCTGCTTTTACAAGTACCTTGTTTTTTTGTTTTTCTATGAATTTATAAACAAAAAAAGCAGCTCCTGCGAGTATTGCCAGAATTAAAAAATAGGTTAATATTCGTTTCATTGAGCTTGCTCCCTGTTTTTTTCGGTTATTGACTTTATACCCACTGCCCTTTCAATATCTGCAAGAGCTATATTATATTCGAAAAGAGCCTGGAGATGGTTGGCTTCTGCACGGCTCAAGGCTGTGCGCGCATCCAGAACATCCGTGTTAATACCCTCGCCGGCCTGGTAACGTGCCCTTTCCAAACGGAATCCCTCTTTGGATGTTTTTAATGCCGATTCTGCTGCGGTTATATTTTTTTGGGATTTTCCAAGATTTAAAAAAGCCTTGCGGACCTGGAGACAAATAGCTTCTTCGGTTTTTTTATACTCTATTTTGACCTGTTTTAAAAACGATGCAGACTTGATTACCCCAGCCCTGGTTTCACCCCAGTTCCACAAAGGCACCTCTGCCCCGACTCCTATAGTCCAGTGATCATCGCCATCTAATTCACGGATATCTCCCTTCATATAATCATAATGGGCTTCAAAAGCGATGCTGGGTAAATATTTCCCTTTGGCTGCTCTTAATCCCTGTTTGCCAGCCTCAACCCGCATTTTTAATGCAGAGAGCTCTGATCTGTTTTTAATGGCTTCAATAGTCAAATTTTCAAGACTCTCCCCTGTATACTCAATCCGCCGTAAAATCTGGGTTAAGACAACAGGTGTTTCAAGATCTATTACAAGCAGATTTTTCAAGCTCGACATTGCAATATCAAAGGCATTGGATGTAACATTAAGATCCTTGACCGCATTGGCCAGTTCGGTTTGAGTGCGAAGGAGATCCACTTCCGGAAGGGCTCCCTCCCGAACAAGGATATTAACATCATGTTCATGCTGATTAAGAAGATCGACCGCCTCAACAGCAACCCTGTTAAAGGCTTCCGCCACCTGGGCGGTTCTGTAAATGCGGGTTACCTGGAACAAAACCTCTTTTTCAACAGTCTCCTTGTCGAAAAGACGTGAATCTCTTAAATGCCGTGCTGCTTTTCGAGCGGCATCAAGACGTCCACCTGCAAAAATAGGCTGTTTCAGAACAATTCC
>JAERRQ010000167.1 GCA_016735355.1 Desulfobacterales bacterium
AGAACCATTTTATCAATTAAGTCAGGATCAATGGAACCTTTCTCGATTCCGGATGATTTTTTTCCGGCAAAATAGATGGCCGGCGGTTCAGTCAAAATTCCCAGGATGCCGCCTATCCTTAAAATATCTTCATATCCTGTTTTGATTATCTTCATGGTTTTTGAAGAAATATCATTATTGTTGAGCATCCGGTTTATTTTTTTAACCGACTCGAATATAATGCCTATGGCTTGCGCTGAATTAAAATCATCGTCCATGGCTTCGGCAACGCTCGTCCAGATATCTCCTTTCACCGATTCTCCTGCAACAGCCTCTTTTTCACGGTCTTTTTCACGGTCTGGTCCCGTTTGCTTTTCTATACGTTCCATCAGGGCATAAAGCCTGTCCAGACCCGATTCAGCCTCTTTAAGAGACTGATCCGTGAAGTCGACCGGGCTGCGATAATGGTTGGAAAGTAAAAAAAGCCTGACAGCTTCAGGATGATACTCTTTGATAACATCCTTGATCATCAAAAAATTTCCAAGGGACTTTGACATCTTTTCCTGATTTATATTTACAAACCCGTTATGAACCCAAAACCTGACAAAAGGCTTGCCGGAAGCCGATTCCGACTGCGCGATCTCATTTTCGTGATGGGGAAAAATAAGATCCTTGCCACCGCCGTGAATATCCAGGGTCTCGCCAAGATATTCGCTGCTCATGGCTGAACATTCGATATGCCAGCCCGGTCTTCCCTTTCCCCAGGGACTTTCCCAGCAGGGTTCGCCGGGTTTGGCCGATTTCCAGAGCGCAAAATCGAAGGGATTCTTTTTTCTTTGATCAACTTCGATTCTGGCGCCGGCTATCATATCCTCCAGTTTGCGCCCTGAAAGCCGGCCATACGCGTTAAAGGAGTTTACGGAAAAATAGACATCTCCGTCAACCTGGTAGGCTGCACCTTTAACGATAAGCTTTTCTATCAAAGCGACTATCTGATCGATATGTTCCGTGGCTTTAGGCTCTATTGTAGCCCGCTCGACATTAAGGGCGTCCATGTCATCGTAAAATTCCTGGATATATTTCCCTGCCAATTCCGACGAACTAATCCCGAGTTCATCGGCCCGGTTGATTATTTTATCATCAACATCGGTAAAATTCCTGACATAGGTCACCTCAAAACCAAGGGCTTTTAAATAGCGAAAAATTACGTCAAAGACGACCACAGACCTGGCATGACCGATATGGCATGAATCATAAACAGTCGGGCCGCATACATACATGCCTACCCGGCCTTCAGTCAGGGGCTTGAAAATTTCTTTTTTTCCGCTTAAAGTATTGTAAATCTTGAGAGTCATATTTTTTTCCTGTTATTCTAATGCCCATTCGGAAACGGTCTTTTCGGAGTCTCGCAAGCTCGCTTGACCTCCCCAATATCTGCAGTATGCTGAAAATGTTAAGCCAAACGACTGCGCCACTTTTTTGGATCCCGGGATGTATGGAAGATACTGTAGACTGTTACCTTCCCACCGGCGTATTCGTAAAAAATGACGTATGGAAATCGCCTCAACAACGCCCGCCGATATTCCTCGTGGATTTTTGCGTAGAGTTCGGGCATGCGGCAAATTGTTTGGATACAAACGTCCACGCAATCGAGGAATTCTTCCCCCAGGCCAGATCGACGATCTTCGTACCAACGATATGCCTCACCGATGTCCTGTTGCGCTTCCGGTGCGATTATCAGTTCATCGGCCATAGCGGCTTCGAATCCTGCGTTTTACCTCGTCCCACGAAAGCCCCGAAGCCGGGCTGCTCATTAAGTTGGCCTTTCGACGAGCCAATTCCTTTTTTTGCCATTCATGAACAGGGACATCTGACGGAGTTGCAGCCAGATCGTCCCATATGTCTTCCACTAGTTGCAACTTTTCCGGCGGGCTCAGGTCGAATATGGAGACAGAGTTTAAATTCATCGTATTCATATATCACCTCTGCTATTAAATGCAATTCAGTAAACGCGAAGACTCACATTTCTCCCGGTTATTCAATCAGGGCCACACACATAGCTCCGATACCTTCGCCTCTGCCTGTGAAACCAAGGCCTTCGCCGGTGGTAGCCTTTATGTTTATATTTTCAGATTCAATCCCGGTTGCTTCGGCAATATTTTTTCTCATTTCCTCCCTGTAAGGGGAAATTTTGGGAGCCTCAGCTAATATCACAGTATCCAGATTAACCACTGCAAAGTCCTTGTCGGCTATCATGGAACAAGTCTTGCGCAGCAGCTTCAGGCTGGAAATATTTTTATATTGTATATCCGTATCGGGAAAATGCAAGCCTATATCTCCCAGCCCCGCGGCTCCCAGCAAGGCATCACAAACCGCGTGCAGGAGAACATCCGCGTCCGAGTGTCCGAGCAGCCCTTTTTCAAACGGAATTGTCACCCCGCCCAGAATGAGCTTGCGGCCTTTGATGAGCCTGTGAACATCGTATCCGTTTCCTATGCGCATGGTTTAATTTATATTTGTAAAACCTTTCACGGAGTGTTGACCCGGGATTTAGAAGGGGCGTGATATATATTTATATTTAATTGGATATTCTTTTTATACTTTGAATTTCTCTTTTTATTGCAGAAAGATCTTTAGTGGATATATCCCATACAATATCAATATTCACTCCAAAATATCCATGAATCAATCTATCTCGTGTTCCCGCGATGGCTTTCCAGGGAATACTTGAATATTCCAACCGTATCTCCTCTGAAAGCTTTTTTACTGCTTCCCCGATAATTTCAATATTTCTGATAACAGCATCTTGTGTTTTTGGATCATCGGTAAATTTATCATAATCAATTTCTTTGATATATAGTTCAATTTTTTCTATAGAAATCAAGATATCATCTATCAAGTCCATGTCTGACCGTTTAGACATAAATAATATTCCTTTTTATGTCGTCTGATACACGAGAAAGGCGAATGTTTTCTAAACCACCTGTTGTAATAATATCAACCCGTTTACCTAATATTTTTTCCAAGTATTCAACAAGAGTGATAAAGTTTAAGCCTATGGGCCTGTTAAAGTCCACTATTAAATCAATATCACTATCCTCTTTTTGCGTTCCTTTGGCAATCGATCCGAATAGGCCTATTTTTCTAATGCCGAATTGAGACGATAGATATGGATATTTATTTTTTATTTTTTCCATTATCTCATTTTGATAAATCATTTTCCCCCTATTTGTGATTGTTTCACCATTAATTGAAGCTGGGGCGTTGCCCCAAGCTGGTATATCCAACCCCTTTGGGGTGGTTTAGCGTTTGAATTATAATTGCCTGATTCAGCGATTTCAAGGCATTGCTCAAAAAAAAATGTCAGGCAACAGCCAACTTTTTTTCATTTCGAATGATGATCTTTGGATCAGAATTTTTAATTGGAACAGGAAGATTTTGCTGTATTAATAAATTGATATGTTCTTTCATACCCCATTTGGCTTTATAAAGGCAGTCCTCAACTGAATGCCCTATGCCGGAAAAGCCTTCTAAATCCGGTGAATAAAAGCCAAAAAAATCCGGTTCCTCTGTTGCTTCAATAACTAAA
>JAERRQ010000339.1 GCA_016735355.1 Desulfobacterales bacterium
CTATATACTTTGTTAACGTTTCTTAATTCAAACAGGAGGATAGCAGTATGGGACAAATGAAAACGCCAGGTGTTTACATCGTTGAAAAAAGTGCTTTCCCAAATTCAGTTGTGGAGGTTGCAACCGCTGTTCCGGCTTTTATAGGGCATACTGAAAAAGCAGTAAATGGCGGAAAATCGTTGAAAAATAAACCGTGGCGGATCAGTTCAATGGCTGAGTTTCATAACTTTTATGGTGGTGCTCCACATCCGGCTTTTGAAATTTTGAGAAATGAGTCGCCTGGGAATGAGAGTGTAAAGGGACAGCTTGAAGAGAGTGATAAAGACAAAGATGTCGAGAAAAAGGATATAAAGAAACAAAAGGAACATTCAGTAGAAAAAGTCATACTCCCTGAACCTGATTTGACAGTGAAAGGAAAAGAATATCTGTTTCAGCATAAAAAAGGTACTTACCTGCTTTACTATAGTATGCTTATGTTTTTTCAAAATGGCGGAGGTCCCTGCTATATAATTTCAATAGGGGATTATACAGAGGATTATGATGCGGATAAAATGAAGGCAGGGATAACGCAGCTTCTCAAAGAGCAGGAACCGACTATGGTTCTGATCCCTGAAGCTATTCGCCTGAACCGGCAAGATTGTGTTGGAGTTCAGCAGGCATCCCTTGCACACTGTGGCGGGAAAATGAAAAGCAGAATCAGTATTCTGGATATTTGGGAAGGGTATAAAGACAGGCATGATCCATCCGGAGACTGTATCGATAATTTTAGAAATGCATTGGGGATTAACTATCTTGATTTTGCGGCTGCATATTATCCATGGGTTAATACAACAATTATTCAGGATAAAGATTTAGGGTATGAAAATATTGCTAATAAAGGTCTCCTGCAGGAAATCCTTAAGGAGGATCTTGAAATAACATCAGGGACTGGTACTGACCCCAAGAAAATACAAAAGGCGGAAGCTGTTGATAACATAGTAAAGGAAGATCTTGATGATAATGAAAAACTCCTCCTGAACAAGACCCTTAGAATGATTAGTCCTTCGTTTAATATAATGCTGAAAGAAATAAAAGATAAACTTAATCTTTTGCCTCCAGGTGCTGCCATGGCAGGTATTTATACTATGGTAGATAATTTACGGGGAGTATGGAAGGCTCCAGCTAATGTCAGTCTGAATGGGGTTGTATCGCCGGCAGTAAATATTACCCATGATGACCAGGAGGATCTTAATGTTACTGTACAGGGTAAATCAATAAATGCCATAAGGGCGTTTATAGGTGAAGGTGTTCTTGTGTGGGGTGCCAGAACTCTGGATGGTAACAGCCTTGACTGGCGTTATATTAACGTTAGAAGAACTATGATAATGCTGGAAGAATCGATTCGCCTGGCTACTAAAGCATATGTTTTTGAAAATAATAACGCCAACACCTGGGTTACTATCAAGAGCATGATAAATAATTTTCTTACTGGTATCTGGAAAAGAGGCGGTCTGGCAGGATCAAGCCCTGGGGATGCATTTAGCGTCCATGTCGGGCTTGGTGAAACCATGACCCCGGAAGATATTCTGGAAGGAATACTGCGGGTTACCGTGCTTGTTGCGATTACACGTCCGGCCGAGTTTATTGAAATTACCTTTCAGCAGCAAATGCAGAAATCCTGATCTAATTTCTGTTTTAAAAAAACTTGGAAAGGGAAAGTTAATTATCTGAAAATATAGATAAAAAAAACTTTCACAAGGTATTAAACCAAGGAGGAGAATTATCATGGCAGATGACGGTTCAGCACAATCAACAAATGTTTGGCCTTTACCCAAATTTTATTTTCAGGTGAAATTGGATTCTGAAGTTTTATCGTTTCAGGAGATCTCAGGCTTGGATATTGAGGCTCAGCCTATAGAATACAGACATGGTGACAGTCCGGAATTTTCAGTACTAAAAATGCCGGGAATAAAAAAAAATGGCACTGTGACTATGAAAAAAGGGGTTTTCAAGTCTGATAAAAAGTTTTGGGACTGGTTCAACCAAATTAAAATGAACACCATTAAGCGAATACCTGTTACCATAAGTCTTCTTGATGAAGCGGGGGAGCCCACAATGGTTTGGACTCTTGCAAACGCATGGCCTACAAAGATCTCGGGGACGGATCTTAAAGCAGATGGAAATGAGGTTGCAATCGAGAGTATCGAGATCGTTCACGAGGGCTTAACAATATCAAATCAATAAAGAATTAGGCTGTCTCCGGAATAGGAAATCAATCAACATTGAAACAGGAAGAATATCCACTACCCTCATTTAATTTTAAAGTTATTTTTTCAGGGCCTGCTGGAACATGGGAAGATACTTCATTTAAAGAAGTATCCGAGTTTGGTTCAAAGGTTGAGACCGAAAAAATCATTGAAGGCGGAGATGCCGGTCAAGCATATACGGTCCCCAAATCTGTGGCCTATAAAAATTTGATATTAAAACGCGGTATAGCGGGAATCAGTTCACAACTTGTAAAATGGTGCAAATCGGTTCTGGAAGAAGGTTTTAATAAACCGATAGTACCGATGCAAATTTCAGTGCAGTTGCTTAATGAATCTCAGGAACCGGTCAGGGTCTGGGTCTTTGAAAATGCTTATCCTGTCAGTTGGGATGTTGAAGGTTTTAACTCAATGGAAAACAAAGTGGCAATAGAGAAAATAGAATTCTGTTATCATTTTTTTAAAAGAGAAAAGTAAATAAATTATGTCTATTGAAATAAAAGAAATGCTTGTAAAATCAACGGTACTGCAACCTGAAAGTGATCGAGAACAACCTTTTCTTAAAGTGCCATATGATGATCTTATGAAAATCAAATCTCAGATTATTTCTGAATGTAAAGAGCTGATTATCGATTTTTTTAATGCTCAAAAGGAAAGATAAAACACTGGATTTAATATAAGGATGCAAAAAAAACTTAAACTTAACTCATGCACTGTTAATGATGGGAAGATTTCAGTTGAAGCCGATAAAATCTTTGAGGTGATGCTTAACCCTTCTGATTACAAGCATGACCGGACAGTCGATTATAATGAAGACAGAACCCCCGGGCAAATAGGATCGGATTTAAAATTTAGCGGTATAAAGCCGGAGACTATTACTTTTAATATTGTTATTGATGGTACAGGAGCTGTTCCGGCAGCCTCTGGTGCGTCTTCTGGGGATGTAAAAACACAGATGGAATCGTTAAACACTATTATATATAAATATGATGGCAGTAAACATGAACCAAGTGTTGTGAGGGTGTTGTGGGGGAGATTAATTTTTTACGGTCGTCTTACTGAAATAGATGTTAATTATACTCTCTTCTCTATAGAAGGGGTTCCGCTCAGGGCTAAAATAAAACTCTCTTTTTCCAGTTTCCTGAGTAGAAAGGAGGAGGCTTTAATATCCGATAAATCTTCGCCTGATTTAACGCATGTGGTAGTATTTAAGGATGGGGATACTCTTCCGCTGTTATGTTATAAGGTATATAAAAATACGGATTATGTTATTGATATCGCCAGGATCAATGGAATCACACATTTCAGAAATATTAATCCTGGAACGAGGATTATTTTTCCGCCATTGAGGTAGCTCATGCCTGTTTCACCCAGACAAGAAGGAAGCGGCGTTATAAAACTTTCAATTCTCTCCGGAGGAGATGAGATTGACGGTACATATAAAGTTGTTTCTGTAACGATAAATAAAAAAATTAATATGATACCGTTTGCAAAAATAATTTTGCAGGATGGTGATGTTTCTGAGGGTGATTTTCCGATTAGTAATAAGGACGATTTTAAACCGGGTGCTGAAATTGAAATAAAAGCCGGATATGATCAGGATACGGAAATCCTGTTTAAAGGAATTGTTGTTAAACATGGTATAAAAATTACAAATGACAACTTCTCAAGACTGGTTATTGAATGCAGGGACAAATCCGTGAAAATGACGGTAGGAAGAAAGAATGCAAATTTTGTCAATTTCAAGGACAATGATGTAATAACATCTATTATAGAAAATTACAGTGATCTTTCTTCTGATATAAAATCAACAAATACCACATATAAGGAACTTGTTCAATATTACTGCACTGATTGGGACTTTATGCTTTCCCGTGCAGAAGTGAACGGGATGCTTGTTCTTGTCGATAAAGCAAAAATTTCCGTAAAACCACCGGATACGGATTCCGTACCGGAACTAAAAGTTACCTATGGTAATGATCTTATTGAATTTCAAGCGGAAATTGATGCAAGAACACAATTAAAAGGGGTTAAGGGGATAGCCTGGGATCCGAAGATACAGGACGTGGTTGAACAGGACGGCGCTGATGTAATCCTTAACAAGCAGGGTGATCTTGCGACCGCTGATCTTGCAGATGTGGTTGCTCCTGAATCCTTCAGACTCCAGTCTGCTATATCGTTAGAAAAGACCGGTTTAAAAGCCTGGGCCGATTCGCAGATGATAAAAGCGGGTCTTTCAAGAATCATAGGGCGGATGAAGTTTCAGGGAAATTCAAAGGCAAAGCACGGCGGTCTTATAGAAGTATCAGGGGTGGGAAACCGATTTAACGGTAATGTTTTTGTCAGTTCGGTTTATCATGATATTTCAAATGGTAATTGGTTAACTGAAGTTGGATTTGGTCTTCCCCCTGACTGGTTTGCCGAAAAAAGGGATATTGAAGCGCCTCCGGCATCAGGTTTTTTGCCTGGAGCAGAAGGGTTGCAAGTTGGTATTGTGAAAAAGCTCGATGAAGATCCTGAGGCGGAAAATAAAATTCAGGTGGCAGTGCCTGTTATGCAGGCTGAAACAGAAGGCGTATGGGCGCGGTTAGCATCTTTTTATGGTTCAAGCAGCTTTGGTGCTTTTTTTGTACCTGAAATAGGTGATGAAGTAGTCCTGGGGTATTTTAATAATGACCCCTGCCATCCTGTAATCATAGGAAGTCTATACAGCAGTAAAAATGCCCCGCCTTATGGCTTGACAGCGGATAATTATACAAAAGCGATTGTTACAAAAAATAAACTTAAAATAGAATTTGATGATGAAAATAAAGTGATAACTATAGAAAGCCCCGGTAAAAACAGAATTACTATTAGTGATGAGGATAAATCCATCCTGCTTGAAGATCAGAATAACAACAAGGTTGAACTGGGGTCAGGCGGAATTAGCATGGAGAGTCCCAAGGATATCAAACTAACCGCAAAGGGTAAGATTTCAATTGATGCAACCGGTGAAGCAGGAATTACTTCTAAAGGTGATGTGAACATTAAAGGTCTGAATGTTAATAATGCTGCTGATGTGGGGTTTGTCGCTAAGGGCAACGCTACCGCTGAATTATCCGCATCCGGCCAAACCACTGTTAAGGGGGCGATGGTGATGATAAATTAACTGGGACTGCTGTTTCGTCTTCCTTCCTTATAAAATAAAAACCAAATCACCTGAAGATCTTTGATCTTTTTCATTGGGCTTAAAAAATAGTATTTGACAATAATATTTAACTAAAAAAATGACTGACCAAGAAAGGAGCTTTTTATGCCTCCGGCAGCAAGACTTACAGATATGCATACCTGCCCTATGCAGACGCCTGCATTCCCTTCGCCCATACCCCATGTAGGCGGGCCAATCGTAGGCCCGGGGGTTCCAACTGTTTTGATTGGGAAAATGCCGGCTGCTGTTATGGGTGACAGTTGTACCTGTATCGGCCCGCCTGACGCTATTATCAAGGGTTCTGCTACGGTTATGATAGGGAAAATGCCTGCCGCTAGAATGGGTGATTCCACAGCCCATGGAGGGAGTATTGTAGCAGGTTGTCCCACTGTTATGATTGGGGGATAGATGGACTTTGACAAATCTTTCATTGGGACTGGCTGGAGTTTTCCGCCTGAATTCAGCAGGAAATCAGGCCGTGTGAAGATGGTTTCAGCTGAAGATGATATTAAAGAAAGCCTGCATATCCTTTTTTCCACAAGCCCGGGAGAAAGGGTGATGCAGCCGACGTATGGATGCGGTCTCAAAACAATGATGTTTGAAATAATTTCAGAAAGCATTGTAACGGAAATTAAGGATGTGGTGGAGCGTGCGATCCTTTTTTTTGAACCTAGAATTACTCTTAATTCAATTACAATCAATTCAGAGCGGGCAATTGAAGGCGTACTTGAGATTTTTTTGAATTATACTGTCAGAACCACCAACAGCAGAAACAATATGGTTTATCCATTTTATTTCCAGGAAGGCACGAATATCAGCCCGTAATGAACGTGAACAAAAATGGACCACAGATGGGTTTGTTTTTTAAAAAAAGTGTAAAGTACTTTTGAAGTAATATGAAATATGCCTAAAATTCATATGCTTAAACACATTATAAAAGATGGTACCAGCCAGGATAGCAGAGATAGCCTTGCATTGAAAAAGGATTATTTCAATGTTGATGAAATGACCTTTGTACAGTTGTTATCCAAGAGTGTCGATTATGCCAGGTTGCTGAATTATTACAACCTGGATAACGAGATTGATGGTAACTGGGTCGATTTTTTTGTGTCGGATGAAGCTGTTTTAATAGCCATGATCCTTAGTATGGATCTTGACAGAATTGAAGCTGCCTTTCTAAGAGATTTTTCAACTTGTTCTGAAGAAGATATAAAATCCTGCATAAACCTATTGTACGCATATAATTACAGTTTTGTAAAAAAGATTGATTTCTGGTTGAAAAAATTTCCGCTAAACAGCATGGGGAAAAAAATTGCTGAAGTTATAAATACAAGGCTTGTTGATGATTTCCACTCCATGGGAGATTTTGTTTCGCGTTTCGAAAAGCCTGTAATCCTTAAAAGTCAAAAGAACTTTACTGATTTCCACAAGATTTGGCTGGTTAAAACCGATCAAAATAACCGTCCTATATTTCATAAATCCAATTTGCGCATTACTGATCCTGGGTCAAAAAAAGATTTTATAAAAACCAATTTTTATGCTTTTTTTAATTCAATTTTCCATTTTCAAAAAATAGCGCCCGACTATCTGGCCTATTCCCTTAAAAACGGCAAGCATAATCCTGCACCAGGTCTTTACCTGGTTTTTCTTAACCTGTTTAAAACAGCCCAGGACCAGTTAAACGGGTTTACCATGCGATATTCCGATTTTTATTTTCATAATATATTGAAGATAAAACCTAAAAAAGCGATTCCTGACAGCACTTATCTTGTTTTTGAGCTTGATGGAAAAAAAAATCGTGTTTTGATCAACAAAGGGACAGAATTTACGGCAGGCAAGGATGGTAATGGGAATGAGAGGATTTATCAGGCTGAGAATGATCTTTTTGTTAATAATGCCAGAGTCGATACGATTTTTACGCTTTGCCTTGCGCGGGATAATCTTGTCTCACCTGAGACTGAAATCGGGCATGTCTCTTCTGCCGGTATCAAGCAGATTCCAGCATTGATTAAAGATGATCCTGAAGATAGTCTTGAGAAAAAATCCTGGGCTCTTTTTGGCCATTTACGGGAGGGATCAGATAAATTTGAAAACGCGCGAATAGGTTTTGCAGTGGCCAGCCCTGTGTTGTTGCTAAAAGAAGGGACAAGAGATGTTTGTGTTACAATTAAATATCATACGCCATACAGGATAACGGACAAAATGCTTGCATCCGGGGAAGTGGCCAATATGTCCGGAGAGATTCATGCAGGGCTTAAAAAACTGAATAATAAAGATTTTGGAGATGAAAAAGAGCTGGTAAACGCTTTAGAAAAAGCGATGGCGCCCAAAAGCATGGATGTGTGCCAGGATGTTATGAAAAAAATCCTGACTCTTGCGGATAACAGCGGCCTTTTAAAAACTCTGGAACAGATTGGTAATGTCATAGGTACAGACACTAAAGATGCCTTTTATAAAATTTTCAGCAGGATGTTTAATATTTCTATGACAACTGAAAACGGGTGGCTGGATATAAAAGAATATATTACTTTAGGTCATGTGCTTGATACTCGGATTGAAAGAAACTGTTTTAAGCTGCGTTTCCGAATAAGACCTGAAGATGACGCTATAACATCATATTTGTCAAAAATTCACGGCCAGGGTTATGATACAGACTTTCCTGTTATACGGTTTGTTTTAAATCCTTTTTCTTACCTTTATCCATTTTCGCTCCTTGAAAAACTTGTTCTCAGGGAGATTGAAATTGATGTGGATGTAAAAAATGTAAAAGATCTTAAGCTTTATAATAATTTCGGGAAGCTTGATTCAAATGTTCCTTTTGGTCCTTTTGGTCCTTTGCCGGTAGTCGGTTCCTATTTTATTATAGGGAATTACGAGACAGCCATAAAAAAAATATCCGCATTTAAATTAAATCTTTTGTGGGGGAATTTACCCGGAGGAGAAGGCGGATTCAGCAAATACTATGAAGCTTATGGAATGATTTTTGACGATAGCCTGTTTAAGGCAGATGTATCTGTCTTAAAAAATGGAAAGTGGCTTCCGAAAACTAATGAGAGAAAAAAAGTCAATCTATTTAGAACCATATTCCATGAAAATTATTCAGAAAAAGCAGGCGGTGGAATTTCGCCTGAAATAACACTTGATGCTCATGGTGATGTTTTTATCAAGCCGCCTAAAAGGATAATTCATGATGAAGAATTCGGGTACAGCCTGAAATCAAAAGACGGGTTTATAAAAATTACTCTTACTGATCCTGTTTATGCATTCGGGCATAAGGATTATCCGCTAATTTTATCAAAAGTTTTAACTGCCAATTCACGGCTGAAAAAAAAACAAAAATTGTTTCCCAGACCCGAGCTACCATATACACCTCTTTTAAACTCTATTTCCATCGATTACCAGGCTGTCGCAAGGGTATCCTTTAAAATGAGGCAAAATGATGAGGATATCAGTGAAAATGTAATCCATATTCATCCTTTTGGAAAGGAGTCTATTCTTTATGATGGTAAAGTAAAGCTAAACAGATTTCTGCCTGAAATTGATTCCGATGGCAACATTTATATTGGTCTTGCAAGTGCAAAATTTCCTGCAACAACAACATTTTTTTTCCATCTGCGTGAAGATTCCACCAGAAAGATGGGGCATGATATATTGGAAGTCAAATGGTATTATCTATGTTCCAATAAATGGAAGCAACTTGAAAAAGCAAGGGTTCTATCCGACACTACCAGAGGTTTTCTGACATCCGGAATTATTACACTTGATATACCTGGTGATATAAACATGGGAAATACAATCATGCCGGATAATCTGCATTGGATAAGGGCCTCTTCCAATGGGAATTTTAAAGAGCTGTGCAGCTTTTATTCAATCCGGACCCAGGGGCTGGTTGTTGTAAATAAAAATTTTGAAACTGTTTTTGAGCATCTTGATACAGGCCTGCAAGCCGGAAGTATAAATGATGTGGTAGTTTCAATTCCAGGTTTGCTTAAAATCTGCCAAGCGGCTGATTCTGCGGGAGGACAACTTCCTGAGGATGCTAAAGAGCCGAAAACAAGGATAAGTGAACGGTTGAGGCATAAAAACAGGGCTGTAACCCCCTGGGATTACGAGCGGCTTATCCTTGCCCGTTTTCCGGAAATATACAAGGTTAAATGTTTTCCCGGGATGAGTACCGAGCAATATAAAAAGCCTCATCCCGGGAGGGTTCTTATTGTTCTTATTCCTGCCATCAAAAAATCGGTCGAGGGGAATCTAAAGCCCATGGTGAATAGCTTGCTTCTGGGTGAAGTCAAAAATTTTTTAAAATCTCTTTCTTCGGAATTTGCTGTAATAGAAGTGCGGAATCCCTGTTATGAATCTATTCAAATAAGATGCACGGTAAGGTTTTGCGCAGGAACTTATGAAGGATATTATGTTAATAAACTGAGTAGAGATATTTCAAAATA
>JAERRQ010000024.1 GCA_016735355.1 Desulfobacterales bacterium
AATTTATGTCAAACCGGATGCCCTGATTGTTCAGGATCTTTCAGTCGTTCAACTGGCACGCGAGACAGGCTGGTCTAAAGAAATACATCTCTCAACCTTGTCGAATGTCAGCTTTCCAGCGGCTTTGAGCCTGGTTAAAAAAGAGTTGGGGGTAAACCGGGTTGTCATTCCGAGGGAGCTGAATATCGATGAAATAAAACAGATGGCCGCTGCCTGTCCGGAAGGGCTCGACCTTGAATTATTTGTCCATGGCGCTCTTTGCTATGGAATTTCCGGCCGATGCTACTGGAGCAGTTATCTCGGCGGCAAAAGCGGCCTCAGGGGCAGGTGCGTGCAGCCCTGTCGCAGGCTTTATGCTCAAAACGGCCAAAAGGGTAAATATTTTTCGTGCCGTGATTTAAGTCTGGATCTGTTGGTTAAAATCCTGCTTCCTGTTCCGCAAATACGGATATGGAAAATCGAAGGACGTAAAAAAGGCCCCCATTATGTCTTTTATACTGTGAGCGCCTATAAAATGTTAAGGGATCATGGAAAAGATCCTAAAATTAAAAAAGCTGCCTTGCAATTGCTGGAGATGGCCCTTGGACGCCCGGTGACGCGCTTCAATTTTCTGCCGCAAAGGAATAAAGATCCGGTTAAAATCAGCGGACAAACAGGGTCCGGTCTTTTTATCGGGAAAATTACAGGTTCCAGGCACAACCCCTGCCTTATGCCGAGAGAAGAGCTCCTTGCCGGTGATATTCTGCGTATAGGATATGAAGGGGAATCTTTCCATGCTGTTAAAAAAGTGACTCGATATGTGCCCAAAAAGGGTCGCTTGCATATTAAGGTTGATGCCGACAAAAAAGCTGTTAAAGGCATCCCCGTCTTCCTGATTGACAGGCGGGAAAAAGCGCTTGCGGAGAAGTTGTCGGCTTTAGAACAAGAGCTGGAAAAAAATCGGGAAAAAGTTCCTGACCTGCAAGCCCTGCCGTTTAAACGCACCAGGGAATCCCGGCCGTCAATCAAGCTGAAAAAACAATATAAAGAAATTTCGCTATACCGCTATCAGGGCAAGCAAAGGATAGATCAATATACCGGATTATGGCTATCCGACAATACTTTAAAATTAAAAAAATCCTTATTTGCTGATGTCTGGTGGTGGCTGCCTCCGGTAATATGGCCTGAAGATGAAAAAAAGCTGCTGGAACAGATTCTTTATGCCATAAATAAAGGGAGTCGAAATTTTGTCCTGAATGCGCCCTGGCAGAGAGTATTCTTCTCTTCTCAAAAAAGGCTGAATTTATGGGCCGGCCCCTTTTGCAATATCGCAAACAAATTATCGATCAAAGCGCTTGCTGATTTAGGCTTTTCAGGAGTTATCGTGAGTCCTGAACTCGGGAAACAAGACTACCTGCAATTGCCGAAAAAGAGTCCGCTGCCGTTGGGGATCGTTTTATCCGGATCCTGGCCTCTATCTGTTTCAAGAATTCTTTCAACAAATCTTGAAACAGAAAAACCGGTGACAAGTCCAAGGGGTGAAATCTGCTGGACCAGGCAATACGGTTCGGATCAATGGATTTATCCGAACTGGAAAATTGATCTGACAAAAAAAAGAAACATTCTAAGCAAAGCCGGATACATCATGTTTATAAATATCTTTGAACCGATGTCCAAAGACATTGAAATTAAAAGGAGAAAAGGTCTCTGGAACTGGGATATTGACCTGGCATAGCATCCATCCAAATCTCCCCTCCTCCCTTAGATCATTCCTGCCTCCTGAAGCCATGATGCATATTTGTGGACGTTATTTCGTCCTCGTTCCTAATCCTCTGAAACAAAATAATCCGAGATAACACCCATAAACGGGTTATATTTTATGGCATAATGTCTCAAACCCTTTTTTACAAAATTATCCGACAACACCTTATCTTCATTAAATAAATTTTCAGATTCAGCTTCCCACTCAGATGAATCGTATTGTAAAATTGTTTCGATTTTTTTTTTGTAAAAATCTGCAACAGGAAGGCTGGAATATGCATTCACAAACCAGGGCATCAGCAGTCCCACTTTTTTAAGTAAAAGATTTTGTTCATGGCCAAAGTCAAGACAGGAACCCTGGGTAAAATTGGACATTTTCGCCATTTTGTCGGAATTTATGGTCTTTAATTTAAAACTGAAATCATAGGCCTTGGTTCCCGGAAACGGATAAAAAAAAGACCATCTATAACGACCCGGAACAGTTTTGCTCATGAGTGTTATGGTTGCCATAAGATCATCATATGTTTCATCAGGAAGCCCGATCATCAAAAAAACCGAGGTATGCAATCCGTAGCTTTGAGCGGTTTCAATTGCTTTTATAATCTTTGTGTTTTTCATGCGGCGATGCAGTACCTTTTCCCTTATCCTTTCGCTGCCGCTTTCCACCCCGAATTTTACAATTTTACAATTCGCTTCTGACAAAAAACGGGCCCGATCTTCATCAAAAAATCCGACATGGGCATTCACCACAAAAGGGATATCACTGGTTTTTTTATATTCACGGCAGAAATCTTTAACATAATCCTTGTAAAAGGTGAAAAGGTCGTCGTCAAAAATAAACATTTTGATATTTTTATAATTC
>JAERRQ010000320.1 GCA_016735355.1 Desulfobacterales bacterium
CCCTTGCTCCATTCGGTAAATTCTGGACATTATGCGGTTGACGGCTGTTTTGTCTTTCAGTCTGATCAACCATTTGTCAAATATGTTGGTCGTTCTGATTTCATATACCATAAAAAAATTGTCGCATATAAAAGACAAAACGTCAAGACCAAAAGAAATAAAATGTTTGATTTTGGAAAGTTAATTTAATGACTATAACCGGAAAGTCCCGTCTGGCACTGAGGCTTTCCAATCGCGGTGCTGACCGGCACCGGGGGCATTACAAGCAAGCGTAGCTTGATTGTAATGTTCACGGTGTCCGGTCAAGTACCTTGTTCCGGCGCAAGCGCCGGGGCAAGGTACTTGACGTAGTCAGCACCGCGATTCCCGGCGGCGCAGCCGCCGGGAACGGTTGAGTTCAGGGGCAAGCGGGATTTACAGCTATGAATTTTGAATAACCTGGGATTTGGGCAACAAGACTGAATTTTCAAAAACCACGCTGTCCGCTTGTCCCTTGGAACGCTTGGTTCGGCGTTTTTTTGCCGATTGTTTCTTTGTTGAGAGAAAGGAATTCAATAATTTCGTCCCATTTAACAGATGTCAAGAATGAAGACCTGACCCTTATTTTTCCACTTATTTTTCCAGTGAGCCCATTGCCTTAATAGGGCACGATGGGTTCTAACGGGGATTACCTCAGGCGACTGTGGTTTTTACCCAATCGGCTTTTTGCGTCGGCTGAATTAGCTTTGTTATGCTTTTTTTGCTTGTTTCAATGTGTATAAATCCCCAAATAATCTAACGAGAACAAATAAAAGACTCTTGGTTAATTGAATTGCTTTTTCTCGTTTTCGGTTAAAAGAGGCATAGTGTTCAACCTGATTTTCTATATACTGTAATAATTGCATCTGAATAGAGGACTCCAAGCTTCTTTTAACAAATCGTTTTTGAAGATTGCTCCTAAACTTATCATCCATTGGAATTTCATTAGTTAATGATTTTAGTTCTGCATCAAGAAGAGCTATTTTTTTTGTTGTCCATGCTTCATGATCTGTGACTACAGGTAGTTTCCCAAATTTATTACGGAAAAACCATACTACATCAAAGGATAAATCTAAGTATAACTTTGCCATATCATTGTTTAATAAATTAATTGTATCTGATGGTTCACCATATATAAACCTATAGATTGATGGTTGTTTATTTTGTAGCTCATCAAGAATTTCTGTAATTTTGTTATCAGGTAAAACCTTACCCAGTGACATAATTGCTTCTAATTGATTTTGTGTTGTCATATGGTCTAATTAATTCCACTGATTGTTAACGCATAACGCCGCAAATCACCGGCTGCTAAAGGCGCAGAGCAAAGCGGCGCGACTTTAGCAGCCCGAGTGAATTTGCATTGTTAAGTGCGATTTATGGGTAATAAATATTGTTTAAGTGCTTTTATTACGACATTATTCAAATTCATACCTTGTTCTTTAGCATATAAAGTAGCTTGTCGATGAAGCTCAGACCCTGTTCGGACATTAAAACTTCCCCGAAACGATTGATCAGGGGTAATCCCCTCGCTTTGACAAAGATCCAGATAGTCATCCACAGCCTCTTGGAAAGCTTGTTTTAAGCTAATAACATCAGTGCCTTCATAATTAACAAGGCTTTTGATGTATTCAATTTTTCCATAAAACACTTGATCATCATCACTATAATGTACTGAACCATAATAGTTCTTATAATGAATTAAATTTTTCATATCATTTCCTCCTGTTTCAATATATCTACTACTTGATCTACAGCATATCGTTTCAGGATATTTTGAGGATGAGGTTTGTGTAATGTAATAGTTGCAGCAGAATCATGCACAAAACGACGTCGAGAGCCCCCTGTTTTACCAGTTTTAATTTCTCGATATCCCATGTATTTAAGCAAACTTGATAATTCATCCCATGTGAAATGTTTAGGACGTTGTTGAAACTTTAAAATTAGTTTTTCTTTTCGACTCATATGTCTCCTTTTGTAAATATTATAGGAGAATTTGAAAAATTCTAAGGGAGTTGGAATAAAATAATTGTCCAAATTTTATTATAGCTCAGTGTATGGACGAAATTAGAATTAACTATATATTCAAGGCTTTTCTTTTATTCTCAATATGATCGGATATTAATTTAGAAGCTTCCACCGGATCAGGTTCAACTGCAAAACAGGCCTTGACCACGTTTTCCAAATCCTTGGCAACCAGGTTGATAATATTTTTACTTCCGAATATTTTTGGAGGAATACCTAGAACTGTATATACTCCCGAAGAAACAAAATAAGATGCTATGGATACGGCTTTTTGCGAATACCATTCAGGCGCTGCTCCTGCCATGGGAAGTTGATCAATACCTACACCCAGGGCTTTGCCAAGTTCCGCTCCCAAAACAAGTATCCTGGAGCAATCGACACATGATCCCATATGAAGTACCGGCGGTATGCCCAGGGACAGGCAGACCTCCTTTAACCCGTCTCCGGCCATTTCGGCAGCTTCAGGCAGCAGCAAGCCTGCTTTTCCCGAAGCGATTGCGGCGCATCCTGTTTCAACTACAAGTATATTGTTTTTAATAAGCTCCTTTGCCAGCGTGACATGCCCGTAATCCTGCCTGATTTTAGGATTGTTGCATCCCACAATACCGACGGCGCC
>JAERRQ010000349.1 GCA_016735355.1 Desulfobacterales bacterium
TCTGGCATCGCAGTCTTCTCCCTCAGGCTCGAACTTTATCGCGTTTACTACCAAAATTTTTTCATTTTCCCGTGGAGCCCTGAGAGTATCCCTGGTATCCCAATCTATATAACGATAGGAGCCGGAAGAATTTTCATTCAGCAAGGGAGAAGCGCCGAAAATGTCGGATAAGCTCTCACGAATTATATTTAAGATTGAGCTTCTCTTTTTTTGGCCGGTCGGGCAGGGCCTGTCATTTAAATATGTCAATATGTCAATTGCTTTTGTTTTGGCATGGTCATCAGTTTTGGCCTGCTCAACAAGTTCCGAACAGAAATATTTTATTGCGGCATAATCCAGGTCAGCCAGATTTTTAAGGCAGGCTGCTTTAAAAGTTCCGAAATCGGAATCGGAAAGGCCGGATTTGAGGCCTGATTTGAGTTCAAGGGATATTATTTCCGGATTTTGAACATCCGAAGTCTCTAATGAAGCTATATAATGAGTCTGTTTTTTAGGAACCGTGACCGGTTCGCCGAATTTGTTGGCGCAAACAAGCTTTTTTGATCCATCCCCTTTGCCTGAATCCTTAACCGTAAAGGTAAAAGCACCTCCGTCGGTGGCGCTGCCGCCCCTGGCATTCCAGTATTTATCCGCTACCGGGCAAAAGCGATCATCTTCCGCAGCCAGATTCTGCAATGTTGCATCTATGGCTTGTTTTTCCGAACAGATCAAACCAATCTGAACTTTTCCGTCCTGCAGAGCAAAAACCTGGGGACGCAGCATGGCGGTATCGGTGATGCCGATAAGCTGGAAAAAATTTTCATATGGATTGTTGCGTGCTATGATAAAAAACCAGGGGCCGTCCGGTGAACTTGCAATATGCTGAGACTGAATATATCTGTATATTCTTTGTTTTTCGGGTGGCAGCTGATCGAAATCATGCTCAGTAGTCGGCGCCATGGCTTCAACAATATATTCAAGCGGATATTTGAAAGTTCTATTTAAGAGATCAAGCAGCAGTACGGATACCTCGGTGTCAGTTAAAAACTGGGGATATATATTATGCTGCTTCAGATATTCACCCACCGCATGGTAGTTTGCAAAATCGCCATTATGCACAAGAGCTTCATCCATACCGATAAAAGGATGGGCTCCGCCCGGGTGCCACAGCCTTCCCCTGGTTGGATAACGTTGATGCGCGATCCAGCCGTGGGCCCGGAAATTATCAAGGCAGTAATACTGGGTTACCTTTTCGGCATACCCGACAATTTTCAGGATCAGGATATTTCTTCCGTGCGAAAGAACAAAGGCGCGCTTTTCACCCAGCGAGGCATAAAACTTCTGGTTCAGACGATATGTGTTCTGATAAATAAATTCATCTTCGGCCTTGCGGGGATCAAGCCGGTCAAAATTGTTTTCCGTTATGAATCTGTCCAGAACGTCCTGCTTTACTCTTACAAAATACCGCCACACATCAGGAGGTTTTACCTCAAGTCCGATTTCCCGGTAATCATCTATTGTTTCAATTTTTGCAGCCTGGTGGACTTCCAGAAAAGGCTCTATACATGAGGCTTCCACGTCATGGCGTGCTTCCGGGTCAAGTAACGCTATCTGAAGCAGGTAATGGGTATCCAGAATATCCTGAGTAACGCCAAGATCTTCGGCAGACAGACCAACCGCAGCTATTCCGCCGCCTTTGCCGTTCCCCCTGTTATGCATTTGAACGGATGGTTCATATATATTCTTTCCCCGGACAGGTATTGAAGCTATAAAACCTGTTACTCCGCACCCGCCTTCTTCATCAACCTTTTGCACCGGCGCATTTATATGAGGCAGTCTGCCTCGGGATGCAAGGATTTGATCTATAATATATTGATAGTCTTTTTGCATTACTGATATGATTCCTTGAACGTTTTTTTACCTAAGTTGAGCGATTAGCGGTCAGTAATTAGGTGTTCTGATATCGAAATACCAAGACAATTTTGGCTTGTATGATTTCACCCAATGGGTAAAAGTTAATGGTTTGATAACATCTCGTTTTTTTAGCTAAAAGCTAATGGCTAATCGCTTAGTTTAGGTTTTAAATGATAAGTTCGGCTTCCGGAGCAGGCTGATATTGTGCCCTTTCTTTCTCTTCCAGATAATCCAGATGTACGAGTAAATCCGAACGGCCCACAAGCTCCTTGATGCTCTGCATCCCGAATTGTCTCAGGATTTCGCACCATTGTTTGCGCCAGGCCATATACATGTTGACAATCCTCTGCTCATTCCACTCTTCGGTAGTCATGTAACCAAGTTCGGGATCTGTCGAGGCAATACCACGCGCGCAGCCGCGTCCGCTTTCGCAGTTTCCGCAGCGGATGCATTCAAGGGCCACAATTTCGGCCGTCCCTATGACCACGCCGTCCGCTCCAAGCGCAATCGCCTTGGCAACATCCATTGCGTTTCTGATT
>JAERRQ010000063.1 GCA_016735355.1 Desulfobacterales bacterium
GCAGGATGAATTTGATAATTTTCAACATAATCGCATACTGCGCTGACCATGGATTTGTGGAATAAAACTATCACAGGAGAATCATCATATATAATTTTCTGGATTTTATCATAAATTGTTTTTCGCTCTTTAAAATCAAAGCTTTTTTTCCCTTTTTCTGCCAGCCTGTCTAACTCAGGATTTTCATAACCCATAAAATTTGATGCCTGCCCCGAGGGGAAAACCTGGGAAATAAAATAATCAGGATCACCTTGAAGAGCTGTATTCCACATCTGCAAGTTAAGATGAACATATCCTTTTTGCATAGCCCTGTTAATGGGGGAGCCCTTTTTGGTGATTTTCAGATTCAAGGCAATTCCAACCCTGGTTAAATGCTCCTGAACCAGCTCGAGGGTCGGTTTTAAGGATGGACGTCCTTCGTATGTCCAGGCATTAAGAATCAGGGGACTGCCTTTAATTTCGAGGATGCCATCCTTGTTTTCGTCAACTGCGCCTGCTTCGGCCAGAAGTTTTGAGGCCATTACAGGATTATAAGGATATGGTTTTAAATCCTTCTTGCTCCATGGAAAAACCTGAGGAAAAATTGCTGACACCATTTCTCCTCCCATGCCGGCCAGAACAGATTTTACAATCTCATCCCTGTTAATCGCATAATTAAGGGCTTTGCGGATAACAGGATCTGAAAGAGGGCCCTCCGCAACCCTTATAAAAAAAAAGCAGAGCCTGGTTGTAGGCTTGCTTATAATTTTTACCCCTTTGCGTGATTTAATCCGCTCTGCATCGGTTTCAGGAAAACTTGCCGCTATATCCACCTGACCGGCTTCGAATGCCAGCATTCGTGTGGCCGGATTCTTGATGATTTTAAGACATGCTACTGCAAGTTTCGGTTTTCCACCCCAATATCCGTTAAATCGGGACACAACAACCTGCTCATTTGGAATAACTTTTTTCAGCATAAAGGGGCCGGTTCCGTAAATATTTTTTCCCTTGCTTTTCGACGAAATTATTCCGGTGCCCGGAGATGTTAAATTATATAAAAATGACCCATTCGGTCTGTTTGTTTCAAACAGGATGGTGTATTTATCAAGAACCGTAATTTTTTTGATATCCAGCAAACCATGCAGCCGCTTATTGAATACAGGGCTGTTTTTGTCTATTATTCTGTTAAAAGTCCATTTAACGGCGGTTGCATCAAAAGCTCTGTTATCATGAAACCGCACCCCTTTTTTTAATTTAATCTCCCAGGCCAGAGGGGTTACGTTTTTATATGACTCGGCCAGCCACGGCGCCAGGTTTAAGTCAAAGTCGAGAACAAAAAGGGTTTCCGTTACTCCCGCCTCATTGGTATACCACCCGTTATAACCCTGTGCCGGATCAACAGCTTTTACTGAAGGCCCGAAAGGCATGGCTATAACCAGTTCATTCGACAAATCCTGTGCATAGACTGAGAAAGAGGCAAACAAAACCACCAAAAATAAAATTTTATTCATTCCCACGCAAAAGCATGAGAATGATAATGTTTTACTTTTTTGCATGTGCAATAAAAAATAATGGCTCAATATTGTTCATCCGTTTCTTTTTTAAATAAGGATTTGTTTCAAAGCAGGATGTATCATACGATTTAATATCGTTAAAACGCGCTGTTTTTAAAAGCAAATCAGCATCTTCAAAACATATTCCCTCATAAAAAGGAAGATATTTTTGAAGAGCTGCATAACTTAAGAAAAAGCGCGCAGAAATCATACGGTCGTTTCCAGGCATGTTTTTAAGCTGATTAAAAACAAGATGATGGATCCGTTTCCAGGTATAGTTCATCCAGAATCCGTCTGATATTACAATCGTCCCTCCAGGTTTCAAAACCCTTCGCCATTCCTTGACAGCCTTGTTTGGGTCAGGAAGCGTCCACAAAAGATTTCTTGATACTACAACATCGAAAGTATTGTCGTCAAATTCAAGTTTTTCTGCATCCTGGATTTTAAAATCTATAGCAAGAGAAGCCTTTTTTGAATGTTCTCTTGCCTGGGATATCATATTTTCGGAAAGATCAATTCCTGTTACGGAAAAACCAAGTCGCGCAAGATATACCGCAAACTGTCCCCGTCCTGTTCCTATGTCAATAGCATTCTTTCCCGGATTGCCCGGAACCAGATTTTTTAATACCGATTCCCAGCTTTCTGCTGTTTTAATTGATTTATCCTTATCAAAGCCATAGCTCCGGCTTCTCCAGTTCCAGTATTTTTGAATTGAAGGTTTTATTTTTTTCATAAAGACTATATTTCCCTTAAAAATAAACAGTCATATTATACAGCCAGAAACGTCCCGGAGCCCTGTAATATTCATAATATTTTTCATTAAAAAGGTTTTCCACTCCAACGGAAAATGCCACGTGCTCAGCCGGCCGGAATGTAACCTTGGCGTCTACTATATTATAGTCATCGTCCCCCTTGTATGTATCATCCGCATAGCTGTTTTTGTCATCATCAAACCTGTTGTCGCAATAACTGTAGCTTACGCTTGCATCCAGATACTCTCCAACATATCCGAGATATAAGTTCCATATATTTTCCGGGGTTTCATCCACCTGCCATCCTTTTTTGGAAGGATCATCGGTTTTTGTATATTCAGACCAGTTATGCGTATAAAACAGTCCTGCCCTCATATTAAAAGGCAAAAAAGCCTCAATTGCAGTCTCAATGCCGTTTACCTCGGCCTCTTCGGCATTAATCCGCTTTTTTTCTATCACTTCGGTTCCGTCAGCAAGGGTATATGTTGTTTTTTTATTCACAATCAGATCTTCAAAATCATTTTCAAAATATGTGGCTTTGAATCTGATCCGTTTTTCCCACAATTCCCATTCAGTGCCGATTTCCCAGGTTTTATTGGTAGTCGGGTCAAGGCCGGGATTTGGTTTGGCCATGGAGATTGATCCGCCGCTTTCCCAGTAATAGGTTGCTGTTCTGTAATAAAGGGAAGGCGCCGTAAATGCCTCTCCATAGGAAGCCCTTATACTGCCGTTTTCCATGATCCGGTATACCAGCGATAATTTGGGGCTGAACTTTCCATCATCAACATCAGGGTGTTTGATGTTTTCTCCGTTTATGTTGGAGTACTTTGCCTTATCACCCCACCAGTGATCATAGCGGCCGCCCATATAGGCAGTCAAATCATCGACAGGCGAATATTCCATTTGGATGAAAGTACCGAGAGTGCGGTTTCTTCCTGTTGTTTTTTCACGGGTAGATGAAGCACTATGTTCATCATAACAGTCGGAAAGATTTTTATCCTTTACATCAGCCTTTTCCTGAACACCTTGAACTCCTGTTGTAATCAAACATTTATCGTCCCAAAAATGAAATGTCGCTGCAAGATCCGCCTGGGCAAGATAATTATCTTCTGTTTTGTACCTGCTTTTCCTAACATAATGGGTGGAGCTTTCTTTATCATTGAAACCTACAAGAGCGATAATATCGACAACACCAGGTATGGAATGGTTGAAGTTGAGGGTATGCGCAATCGATTCTTTTTCCTTGTCATCCGATGTAAAATTAAACGGGCTTAAAGAATAGGCATATGTGTTGCCACCATCCTGAATATAGATATCGCCGTCATTTCGGGTAATTCCGGATGAATCTTTAAGATAGCTTTTCCCATCCTCCCAGCCGTATTCAAATTCGCTGATATTAAGACTGTACCATAGTCTGGTATCAGGACCGAAGTCATAACCGGTTTTTAAAAACAGGCAGTAGTCTTCATACCAGTTGTTGCCCTGGTTACCGATCTCAAAACGCTCTGTACCGCTTTGCGGGTCAACATCCTTGCCCCAGCCTTTA
>JAERRQ010000244.1 GCA_016735355.1 Desulfobacterales bacterium
AAAGCCGGTATACAGGGAAATAGATATCAGCGCGTTGATAAGGGTGATAAAAAGCGCCCAGTACTTGGCAGTCCGGTCGTTTTTAATTAAAAACAGACAAAAAGCACCTGCCAGCGGTATAAAAATCACCAGGCTGAGAACAGGATATGACAGATTGTAAAAAGTTAAAAAATTCTCCATAAGTATTTCTGCTCAATTTTTATAGCTCAATTTTTATACAAGTACGACAACCCCGATAATAATAAATAGAATAAAGACGGCAAAGCCGACATAATGCTGCAATTTCCCAGTCTGCAAATTACGGGTACGGTCCCCGGTTTTTATAACCGTTGCAGCCATACCGTCTACCACCCCGTCGATGCCCCAACGGTCAAAACCGGAAAAAAAGGATGCGGCTTTAAGCATTATAAACCTGAGCCCAACGGTCTGGTATGCTTCTCCGATTACATCGTTGATAAAAGAAACCGGTTTGCGGGCAACCCACATAAAAAGAAGAGCCCCTTTGCGGTAAAACCAGTCAAGATCAAGATTGCTTTTCGGTTCAGGCTGCAATTTTTTGACAAATAAATAGAAACCGAGACCTGTGAATGCCATCAGTTGGATGGTTTCGGCAATATGATAACCGCTGTAAGGATGATAGTGCACGGGATACGGTAAAATATCGTAGAGCATCTGTGGATAAACACCGATAAAGAAGCATAAAAATGCGGCAATAGACATACCTACAATCATATTCAGGGGCGGATCGTCAGCCTTGACACCCGAATCTTTACCAAACCAGATAAAATAGGGGAGCTTGATTCCAACCGAAAGGAAGGTGCCCACGGAAGCTAAAGTCAGCATCAGCATGATTATAAGCTGATGATGTTCCCCGGCAGCCGCAATAATCATTGATTTGCTTACAAATCCGCTGGTCAAGGGGAAACCTGAAATTGATATGCCCCCGATAACCGTAAAGATCATGGCCATCGGCATATATTTATAGAGACCACCCAACTCATTCAGTTTGGATTTGCCGGTCATCTCTAAAACCGCGCCTACCCCCATGAAAAGCAAGGCCTTATATATAATGTGAGCATAAGCATGGGCACAGGCGCCGTTGACGGCCATGGCGGTTCCGATGCCGACTCCGCATACCATATATCCGACCTGACTGACGATATGATACGCCAGAATTCTCCTGGCATCATTTTCAATCACAGCATAAGCAACACCGTAAAGAGTCATAATGGCGCCCAGAATCATCAGGATTTCAAATCCCGGGAAAGCCCTGGCCAGCACATAGACGGCAGTCTTGGTTGTAAAGGCGCACATGAATACAGCACCGGTTACCGTTGCCTCGGGATATGCGTCCGGCAGCCAGGCGTGAATCGGAGGCACTGCGGCATTTAAAATAAAACCGGTCATGATCAGATATTCGGCCAGGCCTGCTCCTTCAGGTGAGATAGGTCCGAAGGCCATACTTTTGGTGGCCTGGTATTTTAAAAAAATACCGGCCAGGAGTACAAGTCCTCCGGCCGTATGCACAAGCAAATATCTAAAACCGGCATTAATGGAGGACTTTCTGCGGCGGTACCAGATTAAAAATACTGATGATACAGCCATTAATTCCCAGAAAATAAATAAAGTTAAGTAATCACCGGCAAAAGTAACCCCTAAAGAACCGGCCACATATAAAAATGCGGCAATATGATGACCGTCCTCTTTAACGTGCAGGCTATAAATGGTCCCTATTAAGGCCATCAAGGTAAAAACATTGGCAAAAACAAGGGGAAGCTTATCGACCTTGAAAAGAACCAGATCGAAATCTAAATAACTTATATGACCAAACTCACCAGGAACAAGCTTCAGGACTTGAATAAAGGCCAGCGCCGGCACCAGCACCATAAATACCTTTTTAAGCCTTCCGGTCAGAAAGGGAAGCACCGCAACCCCTATCAGAAATATAATTACAGGATAAAAAAGGAGACTATTCATCATAATAATCCTCTTCTCTCATCAGCCAGAGATGAGATATGCCCTTACAGATCTTGATCATCACTACAGACCCCAGCAAGCCGAAAAGAGCCCAGAAACCCCTGAAATTATCTCCCCAGAAATGCGCGTGACGGGAGACCAAAAGATCAAAAACAACTGCCGCAATTAAAAAAACAAAAGAAATCTTTTTTACAAGTTCTAAATTATTCTTTAAAAAATCAATTCCCTTAACGATCATCATCCTGTAACCACCTTTACTATTTTGACAAAAAGATCGGGATAAAATCCGAAAACCAGAGAACCTAAAGCGGTCAGACAAAGAGGAACCACCATAAAAGGAGAAGCTTCCTGGATAGGCTCAAGCATTTCAGACGGTTCCGGACGCTGGAAAAAAGCTGTGTAGATGATCGGCACAAAGTAAGCGGCGTTGAGCAGACTGCTGGTCAGGAGCACCACCAAAACAAGCATGCTGCCGGTTTCCATCGAACCCAACAGGAGATACCATTTGGAAACAAATCCGCAGGCCGGCGGCACCCCGATCATGCTGAGCGAAGCCAGGGCAAAGGCTCCCATGGTAAAAGGCATTCGCCACCCAATCCCCTTAAGCTCACTTATATT
>JAERRQ010000379.1 GCA_016735355.1 Desulfobacterales bacterium
ATTCCCCTGAAAGTGGAATCCTTATAGGGCGGCAGAACAGCATCATTTTCAAAGCGGCACTTAAACCTGTATTTTCCGTATAGCATGGGCTATTTTGTATCCCTCTTTGTCCGGGTCGCTCATGGTATCTGATATGGTTTTTTAAAAAAAAGTCACATATTATATAGTGTCTGAACAAAAAATAATTAACTTATTATTTTAACAACATATTGTTGTCATTTTTAAGAATTTATCCAATCACCTTCTACTATTTTTAACCAACCGACGGTGCTAAAATCTTTGTCGGCAGTTGCAATATAAGTAAGATTTAATCTTTTCATCAAACACAGACTCAGGGCATCATTAGCAAAAACGTCAAACTTACGAGAGTAATGTATTGATTTCCATAAATCTTTCTGTGTTGGTTCCACCACACTGAAGATGGAAAAAAATTTTCTATTTTCATCCAATCTACCAAGTGAGCTACCTTTTTGGCAAGTTCAGAATTCTTTCTAAGCTTGGCATGCGCCTTAGTTTGTATATTAAAATGTTCACGTGCCGTCCACAGAAATACCTTAAACAATACCTCATCCAGCACTCTAAGAGAAATCACCAACCTAAGGCGATTTTTTTCGCCCAAAGAAAATAACTCTGTAGCATCATCGCTCTGACCAAAAAAGTGGTAAAAAATCACATTAGAATCCACAAAAATGGTTCGGTTAAAGAACATAGAAAATTTCTTTATCATTGATAAAATCCTGCACTTCCTTTTGTTTGCCGTTGAGCATTCCCTTGCTTTGCGCAACCTTAGACTGTTGTTGGTTCTTTTTCGTATAAATTTTAAAAGTTAGCCTTTGAATTTCTTTATAGGTCGATTTGCCTTTGGTAGAAGTGAGTTCAGTAATTGCTTGTTTAATGAAAGGCTTCAGCCAACTAGGCGTTCGTATCTTCCTTTCGCGACAAATTCTATTATGGGCGGGCTTAACTGGTAACCCCCATCTCTTCCTTAACATTAGCGATATAGCATGTTTTGATTGTATTTGATGATTTCATCATATGACCAACATCTCCTTTCCATTATTTATAATAGAGTCAATATAAATATATTGAATCATTAAGTAAGATTGTAAAATATTAATGCCTCTATTTTTCAAAAAAATGACTTCAGAAAAAAAATAAACAAACAAAATTTGACGGCCTTTCTATTACATATAATAGAAAGGCACGAAAAAAATTAACTGTAAACAAGGAGGGTAATTGTTTGGTCATGCGAAAAGCAAAAATTATTCTACTGTTGTCATCATTAATCTTCGCCCTTGCCATGGGTTTTTCAGATCTCGGCGGCTTTAAAAGCATCTGCGGAACCGCATCCTGCGTTAAGGTTCATACATCCTCTTTTGCACGGCTGTTCGGCCTGCCGCTCGGCTTTTTTGGAGCCGCGGGACTTTTTGTCGCCCTATCTTTAGAGTATTTCAAAAAACAAGAAACCGCGGCTTTGATATTATATGCGCTGTGCGGTTTTGAGGCTTATTTTACGTTCATAGAGGCTGTCTATATTCAATCCTGGTGCATCCTGTGTGTTGTTTTCTTATGTTTTCTATTTGCAGCCACCATCCTGGTAGGGATTAAAACCGTTAAGGCTCCGGTTGCCGCCATGCTGACATTTTTTGCGGCCCATTTCATTTTTTTCTATCCAGACGTAACATTCAGCCCCGCAATCATGTACGACAATTCACAAAAAAATATGGAAATTGAAATTTTCGCTTCCCCATCCTGTAATCATTGCCATGAGGCCATCAAAGATTTGCGTAATATATGCCTTGTTATGGAAACCGATCTACTTATCAGGCCGGTATGCATCTCCAGGAGCGATACAGAAAAATCGGTAACCTGGATTTGCAGCAACCTGTTCAAAAGCAAAACCGGAACATCCAGGAGACTGGCAGAAAAAATAATATGGGAGAATGAACAGGAAGTTAAAAATATATGCGGCAATATAGCCGTTCCTCTGATCTGCATCAAATATGGAAACAAGAAGCAAATATACAGGGGCTGGAACGATAATATTCAAAAATCGATATACAGCGCCATTGCCGGCAATTCCATCAATTCAACAGATACGGACACAGGTGATCTATGCACTGTCAAAAACTGCGGATAAAAAGCAAACAACCGATTAGCAATATATTATATTTTATCATGATGCTATTTTTAATAATAAATTCCCATGCTCATGCGGAGATCATATTTTATGACGGCTTTGAAAATCAAATAATTCCTTATGGTCAGCCTGGAAATGTCTGGAAACCTGTTAATGTTGACTCAGGCACAATCGTGCAATCATCTGCCAGATATGGGCAGAGCTCTCTTGGGCTTACGTTGAATTATGACGATAATTGGGGTCAGAACCCCTCTTCCGAGTTAAGCTTATTAAAGGCTGGAGCAAAATACACCCGAATTGGCGGTGAATATTGGTATAGAATAAGTATATATTTACCAGAAAATTTTCAATCAAGCGGCAATTCTACTATTCTTTTGCAGTTCTTTCCTGTTCCGGACACCGATCTTGGCGAATCATGGAAGCGACATCCTGTTCTCGCTTTGTCCATTAAAGACGATCAGTTTCAAATTGGTATTCGTGCCGATGCCAACCCTGTTACAATAATAGGTAGCAAATATGATGTAAGTAAAACCATGACAATAGGACCATGGCCTAAAAACAAATGGACGGATTTTGTTTTTAATATCAAATGGTCATACAGGCAAGATGGAATATTGCGTGTATGGAATGACGATAAATTAGTAGTAAATCATGATGGTCCTAATTGTTTTAATGATACAGTCGGCCCAGCCTGGAAAATCGGGCCATATGAATGGTATTGGCGAACAGGACCAAATCTGACTCCAACAAGAGAAGTTTATTATGATGAAATAAAAATTGGAGATGCTACTTCTTCTTATTCCGAGATGGCGATAGATTCCCCTCCTGAACCGGAAAACGATATGATCTGTTCCGTGGATTTAAACGGAGATGGAGATATATCCGAAGATGAAATAGCCCTCTGTTTCAATGTCGGAGATGATTATCTATGTCCCCTGGGGGCTGTTGATTGTGCAGGAGATACGTGTCCCTTAGGTGACTATGCCTGTATTCCCAATTCGGAGGGTGTTTTGCAATGCTCACCCCATCCATGCTCTTCCTTTAACCCGAACAACTTTGACGATGAAGGTACCACGGAAGGAGAAAACGACAAAACAGACGATGGTCCGGTAGATGAAAACGGCAACTGTCTCGGCACTTTGTATATTTTTTCAGGCAATGACAAGCGTTGCAGGATGCCGGGCATTTCAACCCAGTTCAAGGACTGCTGTACAGATCAATACAGTTCTTTTCTTTTTTCGATGGATATATGCAACAGTAAGGAAGAGCAGCTGGTTCAAATGAAAGAAAAAGGATTGTGCTATTACATAGGTTCGTACTGCTCAAAGAGAATACCTCTGGTCGGCTGTGTTCAGAAGAAAAAGACCTATTGCTGTTTTCATTCAAAACTGAGTCGAATAATCAACGAACAGGGCCGGCCCCAATTGCAAAATTTTGGGAGTGACGGCGGCTGGGGCGAACCCAAGAATCCTGATTGCCGGGGATTTACCCCTGAAGAGTTCCGGATGCTCAATTTTTCCCTGATCGATTTGTCGGAATGGTACGGTGATATCACGACCAGATCGACAGAGGAAATTCAAAACAGCATGCAGCAGAAAGTGAAAAATTTTTATGAATAAACTTATTCTATTTTTCATACTGTTTGTTTTTGCGAACAACAGCTTTGCCGGAACAATTAATCTCGGGAACTTCGGAGCGACATACAAAATCGCAGAAAAGGACGCCATCGTTGAACTGAAGAAAAAAGCAACTCAAACAGACTGGAAAAAACATTTCGGTCCGGAAAAAACAAAGGCCCTGATCGAAAACTACAGGCCGGAGATTGTCAAACTTCCGAGAGCCGCTGAGAACAATTCATTTCTGGTCGATATGACCTATACCCTGGAATTCGACATCCCTGACGGCAAGGGCGGAATCTTGTATCCAGCCGGGTACAGGTTCAATCCTCTTGAATATATGAATTTTTTCAAAACACTGGTGATATTCGACGGCACGGATAAAAAACAGGTGAAATGGTGCCGGAATATATATGCCGATGATTATAGATTCATGCTGCTGATAACAGACGGCTCCTGCTATAATTTATCTAAATTATTCAAAAGACCTGTCTTTTATGCATCTGTGGATATTATCAGACGCTTTGGAGTCCGCGCCCTACCCTCTTTAATATCCCAGCAAAAAAATTACATGGAGATAAAAGAAATTGAAATCAAAAACAATAATACTGATCCTGACAGCGTTGCTGTCAAACAGCCATGATGTTTTTGCCGTATGCAAGGGGAGTATTCACAATCCTTTTAGTGAGGTTTGTTGGGAATGCATTTTCCCTATACAAATAGGCGGAGTTAAGATCTCGAAAAACCCCAGCGGCCTTCCTGATGATGACAAGATCACGTCTCCTGTATGTGTCTGCCCTACCCCGCTGGGTATTCCACGGCCCGGGATTCCCATAAGTTTCTGGGAACCTGCCAGATATATCGAAACTGTAAAAGACGCTTACTGTTTTCCTTCCCTGGGTCTCAGTCTTTCCAATCCTAAAAACGGTTTCCTGGATGGAAGCACCATATGCGGCGGAGGAACACAGGAAGGAACTTCGACTTTTCAGCAGGCTCATTATTTTATTTATCCGATATGGACCATGATGGAGCTTTTTATTGATTTTATATGCGTAGAACATAGCGGATTTGATCTCGCGTATATGACCGAAGTAGACCCCACATGGAACGATGATGCCCTGGCCATGATAATGTATCCGGAAACATTATTGTTTGCCAATATGCCTGCCCAGCTTTCCTGTATGGCCGATTCCGCCGGCTCCAATGCCGGTCGTCCTGTTACTGCCCTGTACTGGTGTATGGGGTCCTGGGGCAGCGCCTATCCCATGTCGGGCCATATAAACGAAGATGATATGACCGAAGCATCCATAGGCCTGGCCGCAAGGATGATATACAAAATGGCCCGCATCGGGGCTATCTGCGACACCGGGGTCACGCTCTGCTCCTGCGTACCGACTTTAATCTGGATCAAGAAACATTACAGGTTCAATATCGCAAAACCTGTAAAAGGCTCACAATGCATACCGATAGGCCGTTCAGCCAATATCTGGGGTCAAATGAAAAATCCGGCTCTGCCGGCTTCGGGTAATGCTTCGGATAATTTTATGTATATACTTTTCAGAAAAAGGACATGCTGTGCTTTTTAACCGTTTTTTCAGGATTATTTTTTTTGTTTTTATATGTCTGTTTGTTCTGTTTACGGCACAGATTTACTCTGAAGATAAACAGGGCGGCATCAGTTCCCTGAACAAGACCCTGGAGCGGGCGGAAGAGTATGAAAAAATAATCTCGGCGCCAAATTATTTGCCTGATTACAAAAAAGAAGCTGCTGAAAAATTAAAAGAGCTTTCCAGGCTGGTTCAATCTTCAAAGCTGGAAAAAAGAATAGAGGAGTATAAAAACATCCTGGAAAAAAACCTGGTTCATCGAGCCGACTCTCAATATCCGGCAGAGGAAAAAAAGATTTTGATTGTTCGCTGGATTCTTCCGAAAGGATTTATATTTTTATATCCTCCTCCGTGCCGGTCAATACCCTCAGAAACTACGCCGCTGATATTCATGTTCTTGGCGATCCGAATATCTGCATGGTGATGAGAGGCTTTGTCGGCGGCATGAAATATATCGCGCCTACCGCCGATTTTGTAAAATCGATAATCCTTGATGACCCTGACTGTATTCAGACCGAAAAAAATGAATGTCAGGCTTTTAATACGAGCGTTGTGATAGATCCCCTGCTGTTTAAAAGATACGACATTACATCTGTCCCGGCTGTTGTTTATGCCGAAGGACTGGAAGTTACTGATTCTATGGGGAGTGAAGGTAAAGAGGAAAATGCGAGGTGTAACGAGGTATATCTTTTATGCGGTGATGTTTCTTTGGGATATGCCCTGGAACAGATTTATAAAAAAACCAATTTTCAAAAAATAAATAAAATGATCAAAAAATTGAGGGGGGATTTCTATTGATGCGGACAACAACTGTTTTGATGGTCTGTGTAATCATCAGCGTGGCGGTATCAGCAGTATCTATCTGCTATTATGACAACCATTACGCGGTTCATATAGCCGCTTTTGATTTGCGGACATATATTGATACGCTTAAAAAAAACTATGCTGATCAAAAAATTGATAGAGCCGGGTTAAGGGCAAAAATTGATAAT
>JAERRQ010000186.1 GCA_016735355.1 Desulfobacterales bacterium
CAATGCAAGTCAGGCAGAAAAAAAAATTTAAAAAGAGCTCCGGTAACAAGAACCGCGGATAAGCCTCCTACTCGGCCTCCTATGGTTTTTCCAGGGCTTACGGATGGACATAGTTTATGTCGACCAAGGAAAGAACCTGTATAAAATGCTCCTGTATCTCCTACAACAACAAGGAGCAAAAGAAAAAAAGTCCATATTATGCCTTCATCGCTGTTTCTAATCAAAACAATCAACGAAAGTAAAACAGGAACATATAAAATTCCCAGAATATCCTTAGCAATAATATCGGTTATCTGTAGCTCCGGCTTGTATGATAAAACAACAATTATTCCCGAGGCAATAAGATGACAAGCAATAACAACAGGAATTAAATCAAAAAACTTCCAGTATGAGAATAGAATAATTATAATTCCGGTTAAATAACATAACCATATAAGCAAGCTGAATTTTCGCATTTCTCCATTGGTAAATACAATGCGGAAATATTCCCATAAAGCAATGATCGAGATACCGCTTATGACTATTGAAAATAAAAAAGCCCCCCCCTTGTAAATAAGGAAAATTACAAAAGGGAGGGCAACAAAACTTGTAATCCATCTTTTTAAATGCATAAACGCTGATTTATTTTTTATATAGATTGATAGATTATTACCTGGTTTTAAAATTTGGGACAAGGCCAGAGGGAATAGGGGTTTAAAATCATGAGTAGGGGTTCAAAATCTTGAACCCCTACTCCTACGACCGATAACGCGATGAAATTATTTATGTAAAAGCTATACCTTACCGAACCGGCGCTCTCTGCCTTGATAGTCTTTAAGGATGCTTATGAATTCTTTACTGCCAAAGTCAGGCCAAAGAGTATCTGTGATAAAGATTTCCGCGTACGCTATCTGCCATAAAAGAAAATTGCTGATACGCATCTCACCGCTGGTTCGTATAAGAAGATCAGGATCCGGCATTGCCCTGGTATAAAGATTGTCTGATATTAAATCTTCAGTGATCTGATCTTGCATAGCACCAGGATCAATTATTCCATTTTTAACTTTTCCTGCAATCTTCTGAACTGCCCTTACTATTTCATCTCTTCCTCCATAACTTATAGCAAGGTTCAGGAGGAGCCCCTTATTGTTTTTTGTTAATTCCATGGCATTGCGCAAAGCATTCCGCACGTCCTCGGACAAACGTTCTATCTGGCCAATTGCATTGAGACGGATATCGTTTTCCACCATCTCCTTCTGCTCTTTCAAAAGGAATCTCTTAAGAATAGACATAAGCGCAGCCACCTCAACTTTTGGCCGCTGCCAATTTTCTGTGGAAAAAGCAAAAAGCGTAAGAATCGGGATACCGATTTTCCGACAAGTTTTAACGATTGCCCGTACAGTATCCGCTCCTTTTTCATGGCCTTTTATTCGATTTAAAAGTCTCTTTTTGGCCCATCTGCCGTTACCGTCCATTATAATGGCAACATGTTTTGGAATATATTCAGACCCAAGCTCTGTAGCATCAATAGAGGAAATCCTGGAGCCCATTTTATCAGAATTCAAGAATTTCTTTTTCCTTCTCTTTATAAATTTCGTCTATCGCCTTGATATTCTCGTCGGTTATAGTCTGAATCTGATCCTGGGCCTTAAACGCGACGTCTTCTGCAACATCGCCATCTTTTTTAAGACCCTTTAACACCTCGTTTGAATCCCGCCTGATATTACGTACAGCGACCTTGTAATCTTCACACTTCTGGTGAACAATTTTACCAAGTTTTTTCCGCCTCTCTTCCGTAAGCGGAGGAATGGAAATACGAATAATTTTCCCGTCACTTGAAGGAGTTAATCCTAAATCCGACTTTAAAATCGCCTTTTCTATATTTTTAATCGCCGAAACATCCCACGGCTGTATAGTTATGAGGCGGCTTTCAGGCACGGCAAGAGATGCCATCTGGTCAATCAGGGTAAGTGTACCATAATAATCAACCCGTATGCCGTCAAAAAGATTGAGGGATGCCCGCCCTGTTCTTATACGCACTAATTCATTCTTCAGTGCACTTATTGACTTGTCCATCTTTTCCCTGGTTTCCTCATAAATAGATTCAATCATGGTTTTTTTACCTCATTATATAGTGTCGTTAGTGTTAGTGATCAATGTGCCGATTTCCTCACCGCATATAACATTCTTTATGTTACCGCTTACATTAAGGTTAAAGACCACAAGAGGCAGTGAATTGTCCATTGCAAGAGAAACAGCAGTTACATCCATGACTTTAAGCTGCTTTCTAAGAACATCCATATAGCTGGTTTTTTTAATAAAAATGGCATCATGATTCTTTATGGGATCAGAATCATACAAACCATCTACTTTGGTTGCCTTTAAAAATATTTCGGCGTGAATCTCCTGTGCTCTTAAAACAGCGGCTGTATCGGTAGTAAAGTAAGGATTACCTGTCCCTGCTCCAAAAATAACAACCCGTCCCTTTTCCAAATGCCTGACAGCTTTTCTCAGTATATAAGGCTCTGCCACTTCATGAATCGATAATGCTGTTTGAACACGGGTTTGGACTCCCTTTTTTTCCAAGGCACCTTGCAGTGCAAGACAGTTTATAACAGTAGCCAGCATACCCATATGGTCTGCTGCCGTTCTTTCCATCCCATATGAACTTGCCGCAACCCCCCTGAAAATATTACCTCCGCCAACGACTATACCCATTTCTACACCAAGATCGACTATCTCTTTAATCTCTTCGGCCACATTGTTTATCATTGCAGGGCTTATGCCGAAGCCCTGCTTTCCCATCAGAGCTTCACCACTCAATTTTAACAAAATTCTTTTATAAAGTGGATCTGACAAGGCTTATTCTCCCCCTGTCTGGAATCTCACAAACCGTTTTATCGTAATATTTTCCCCTATTTTAGCTATCATCTCGTTTATCAAGTCCGATATAGCAATATTGGGATCACGCACATAAGGCTGACTCAACAGGCAATTCTCCTTGAAAAATTTATTAAGTTTACCTTCTGCTATTTTGTCCAGAATGTTTTCTGGCTTGCCGGTTTCAAGCGCCTGGGCACGGTAAATTTCTTTCTCCTTATTAATTACATCTTCAGGAACATCTTCCGGCCTGATACCAACAGGGTTTGTAGCTGCAATATGCATTGCAATATTTTTTGCAAATTCAAGAAAATCTTCATTTTTTGCTACAAAATCAGTCTCACAATTTACTTCCACAAGAGTCCCGAGTTTCCCGCCCATATGTATATAAGATGCAATAACGCCTTCACTCATTGATCTGCCGGCACGTTTTGCAGCAGTTGCCAACCCTTTTTTTCTTAAAAAATCAACTGCTTTAGATACATCGCCACCGCATTCGGTCAGCGCCTCCTTGCAGTCCATCATGCCGGCTCCGGTGTTCTCCCGAAGCTGTTTAACCATTGCAGCGCTTACTTTAGTCATTATATGTTATCTCCTTATGGTTTATATCAAGCTCCGTTACTCTCTGTTGCCTCAGATGAACCTACAGGTTCGATATTATCTTCTGCTACAGCACGTTTAATTATTTCCACAACAGGTCCATCCGTACCGTCAGAAATTATTTTTCTTTCTCCTGGCTGCAAATCCGCATCGTCTGTAGGTTCGACTACCTCTTCTTCAACATCCTTATCAGCGGCAGCCTGCTGCTTTTCTTCAAAAAGCTCCCTTCCTTCAATACAGGCATCTGCTATCCTTGATGCTATAAGACGGATAGCGCGAATTGCATCATCATTGCCGGGTATAACGTAATCAATAGGATCAGGGTTACAATTAGTATCAACGATGGCGATAACAGGTATACCCAATCTGTTTCCTTCACGAACTGCTATTGCTTCCTTTCTGGCATCGACAACAAAAATAGCGCCCGGCAAATGATTCATGGTGCGTATCCCGCCCAGGGTATTATCAAGTTTTACTCGTTCTTTACCAAGTTTCAATCTTTCTTTTTTTGGGAAGAGATCTATTGATCCGTCATTTTCAATTCTATTAAGATAATTCAGGCGGTCTATACTTTTTTTAATAGTCTGGAAATTAGTCAGCATTCCCCCCAGCCACCTGTTATGGACATAAAACATTTCGCATCGATTAGCCTCTTCATAAATTGATGCCCTGGCCTGTTTTTTGGTGCCGACAAAGAGGATGGACTTACCATTTGCCACCGAATCACTTACAAAATCAAGTACTTTCCTGAACATGTTAACGGTTTTTTGTAAGTCTATAATATAGATGCCGTTTCTTGCCCCAAAAATATAGGATTTCATTTTAGGATTCCAGCGTCTGGTCTGATGGCCGAAATGTACTCCTGCTTCCAGTAATTCCTTCATTGTGATGTGTGACATAAAATTCTCCTTGTATCGGTTATTCGAAGCCTAAGCCTCGGTTCTTCCATCTCTTTCTGCCCTGTGTCTAACTTTATCAAAAAGCACCGGAACCCAGGTCCAGAGACGTGTTAGTTATTACAAATTTTTAAGCTTAACAAACAAATGGCTATTTAGCAACCTGCAATTAATATTTTTTCTTCATAGAGGCAATTCTATAGAACCCACTGTAATCCTTTATAAAAATTATATTATCATATGCTCCGCATTCCTCAATGATTGCCCCCAAACCATCTTTTTGGTCATGCCCTATTTCAAGCAGCAAACTCCCTTCTTCTCTAAGGTAGTTATGTGCGCTTATCAAAATATGTCTTAACGCAGAAAATCCGTCTTTGCCGCCGTCAAGGGCATTTAAAGGCTCATATTTCCAAATCTCTGGCTCAAGACTTGGGATAACCACAGATTTTATGTATGGAGGATTCGAAATAATAATATCAAATTTTAAAAGATCATTCTTCAATGGGGCAAGCCAGTCTCCTGAAAAAAAATGTATAGCGGAGGCACAACCATGCCGAACAGCATTCTTCCCGGCAAGCATAACGACATCAATAGAATTGTCGGATGCAAAGAAGATATTTTTGGGTTTCTCTGAAGCTAATGCAATAATAATAGCGCCTGAACCGGTGCCAAGTTCCAAGACCCGGGCAGGCCCCGGCAAGTCTTCCGGCATTAATGCAAGCGCTGTCTCTACAAGGCATTCGGTCTCCGGCCGGGGTATAAGTGAATCTTTTGTTATTGAAAGATCAATTGACCAGAATTCCTTATGGCCTGTAATATATGCAACAGGTTCCCGGTTCCTTCTTCTCTTAATCAAAGATTTGAAAAAAGAAAGCTCTGCCTTGTCAAGCGGCTTGTCAAATTGCAAATACAAATCAATACGTTCTATATTTAAGGTATAAGCCAGCAGTATCTCTGCGGTTGATCTGGGACTGTCTATTCTGTGGGATTTAAAATATGAAGTGGTCCATTCAAGGATTTTCAGGATGGTCCATTCAGGCGGCGTCGACTGATTCTGCATTCTGTAGTGCCCGGGCCTGATAAAAGGTTGTAAGCTCATCTATAATTTCGTTAATATTTCCCTGCATAATCTCTTCAAGCTTATAAAGGGTAAGGCCCACCCTGTGGTCTGTAACTCTTCCCTGGGGAAAATTATATGTCCTTATTCTGCCGCTTCTGTCCCCGGTTCCTATCTGGTTTTTACGCTCCTGGGATCTTTTTTCATTCTGTTCCTTGATCATGTTGTCGAGCAGACGGGCGCGCAGTACTTTCATGGCCTTGTTTTTATTTTTTAATTGCGATTTTTCATCCTGGCAGGTTACTACAAGATTGGTGGGCAGGTGCGTAATCCGTACAGCCGAATCAGTGGTATTGACACTCTGACCGCCCGGGCCCGTTGCTCTGAAAACATCAATTTTGAGTTCACGGGGATCTATGTGAAGCTCGACATCTTCAGCTTCAGGAAGAACCGCAACCGTAACTGCTGATGTATGTATACGTCCCTGGGTCTCGGTAGTCGGGACTCGCTGAACACGATGAGTGCCGCTTTCGAACTTGAACCTGCTGTAAGCCCCTTTCCCATGGATCATGGCAATGACCTCTTTGAATCCACCGACACCAGTCGCGTGGTGGGACATGGCCTCCACTTTCCAGTTTCTGCTTTCAGCATACCTGTTATACATTCTGAAAAGATCACCGGCAAAAAGGCCGGCCTCTTCGCCTCCGGTACCGGCTCGTATCTCTACGATAACATTCTTGTCGTCATTAGGATCCCTGGGCAACAAAAGCTGCTTTAACTCGCCTTCCAATCCGGTCTTTTGTTCTGTTAAAGCATCAACCTCATCCCTGGCAAGTGCTTTAATTTCAGGGTCACCGTCTTTTAAAAGTTCCAGGCTGTCTTCCAGATCAGCAAGAGTCTGCTCATAAACCCTTAATACAGCAACGATATTGCTAAGTTCAGCATGTTCTTTACTAAATCGCTGAAATGCATTGCGATCCGATACAATTTCAGGGCTGCTTAACAGCTTTTCAAGTTCCAGAAAGCGTTTTTCAATACCTTTTAATTTTTCAAGCATGGGTATAATGGCAAACCAAAATAGTTAATCCTGTTTCTGAAATTTAGCATATTTCTTGCGAAAACGTTCAATTCTGCCGGCTGTATCGATAAGCTTCTGTTTTCCCGTAAAAAAGGGATGACATTTAGAACAAATTTCAACCCTGATATCCGGTTTGGTTGAGCCTACTTCTATAACATTTCCGCATGCACAGCTAATTGTTGTATTAAAATACTCCGGGTGAATGTCTTGTTTCATTTCTATATCCTTATGTATTCATTGAATCCAAAAAATTTGTATTATCTTCTGTTCCACTCATTTTATCAAGTAAAAACTCCATACTGTCTACCGGATTCAATGATGAAAGCAGTTTTCTTAAAATCCACACACGATTCAGAACTTCGCCGCTAATAAGCAGCTCCTCCTTGCGGGTGCCCGATTTATTTATATCTATTGCCGGGAAGACTCTTTTATCCGCCAAACGGCGATCTAACTGTAACTCCATATTGCCGGTTCCCTTGAATTCCTCAAAAATAACTTCATCCATGCGGCTGCCTGTATCAATAAGTGCAGTTGCAATAATTGTAAGACTTCCTCCCTCTTCAATATTACGAGCCGCTCCGAAAAATCTTTTCGGACGCTGCAGAGCATTGGAATCTACCCCTCCTGATAATATCTTACCACTTGGCGGTATAACTGAATTATATGCACGCGCAAGTCTTGTAATGCTGTCGAGCAAAATAACTACATCTTTTTTATGCTCTACGAGTCTCTTGGCCTTTTCTATAACCATTTCCGCAACTTGAACATGCCTTTCGGCCGGCTCGTCAAATGTGGAGCTGATTACTTCGCCGTCAACAGATCGAGCCATATCTGTAACCTCTTCCGGCCGTTCATCAATTAAAAGCACAAACAAAACAATATCTTTATGATTGGTGCTTATACTGTTTGCTATTGCCTGCAACAGCATCGTTTTTCCGGTTCTGGGAGGAGAGACAATCAGCCCTCTCTGACCAAACCCTATGGGAGTCATCAGATCCATAATTCGTGTAGAAAAATTATCCCGATCGCTTTCAAGCATTATTTTTCTTTCCGGATAAAGAGGCGTGAGATTATCAAATAATATTTTTTCCCTGGCAATTTCGGGATCTTCGTAATTTACCGCTTCGACCTTCAAGAGAGCAAAATAGCGTTCAGTCTCCTTGGGCTGGCGAATTTGCCCTGACACAGTATCTCCTGTTCTCAAATTAAAACGGCGTATCTGTGAAGGAGAGACGTAAATATCATCCGGGCCCGGCAAATAATTTGAATC
>JAERRQ010000085.1 GCA_016735355.1 Desulfobacterales bacterium
CGCGCCGCTTCCCAAAGGCTGTGAAAGCTGCTGGGGAGTTACTTTTTTATGGGGCAGCAGAACCGCAGATTTTACCAAGGGCTGCAAAAATGAGGCATACAGGGCCGCCGCCGCGGAAGTATCCCCGGTGGAAGCGCAGACTGCCAGCACATCTTCAACATGCTTTTCCTGGATTAAAAAATTTATATAGCTTAAAGCGCTGGCCATACCCCGGTCCTTAAATGAGGCGCTTGGATTCTGTCCGTCGTTTTTAAAAAAAAATCTGACTCCAACTTTATCCTGCAAAAAAGAATTGGCCTCTATCACAGGAGTATGCCCCTCGCCAAGATAGAGAATCGTTTCCAGGGGCAACACCGGGCCGATAAATTCATGATAACGGTAAATACCCTTTAAGGCCGGTTTGTTAAGCATCCTTCGATAATCGAAAATACGCCGCCATGTTTTTCCGGGGATCTGTTTCAGATGTTCAAAATTCTCATCATAAATCAGCAAAATCTGCCCGCATTCCGGGCAGGTATAAAGAAGCGTCTCGATCCCGAATTTTCGATTACAATCAAGGCAGCGATATATAAGCCTACCCTTGTGCCCGGGTATTATAAAAGGTCTGATATCTTCCGGAAAATCTTCTACATGCATAGCTCTATCCTTTTCATCCCCCCCATATAGGGCTGTAATGCTTCCGGTATTGCCACCGAACCGTCGGCTTTTTGAAAATTTTCAATTACCGCCGCAACTGTCCGGCCCACGGCCAGCCCGGAACCGTTTAAAGTATGAACAAGCTCGGTCCCTTTTTTACCCTTTCGTCTGAATCTGATATTACCTCGCCTTGCCTGAAATGCTTCAAAGTTACTGCAGGAAGAAATCTCCCTGTAAACATTCTGCGCGGGCATCCACACTTCGATATCATAGGTTTTTGCTGCGGAAAAACCAAGATCACCAGTGCAAAGCTCTATAACCTGATAGGGAATCTCAAGTCGTTTTAATATAGTTTCCGCATTGTTCAGCAGATTCTCCAGTTCATCATAAGATGTTTCAGGTGTAGTAAATTTAACAAGCTCTACCTTGTTAAACTGGTGCTGCCGTATCAATCCTTTTGTATCTTTACCATAAGATCCCGCCTCTGAACGGAAACAGGGAGTATAAGCAGCATAAAAAACGGGAAGGTTCTCTTCTTCAAGGATTTCGCCCTGATGTATGTTGGTTACCGGAACTTCTGCGGTGGGAATTAAATAATAATCCCATCCCTGAAGTTTGAAAAGATCCTCCTCAAACTTGGGGAGCTGCCCGGTGTTGGTCATGCTGCCGCGGTTTACTATAAAGGGAGGGAGAACCTCCTTATAGCCGTGATGTTCAGTATGCATGTCCAGCATAAAATTGATCAAGGCTCTTTCCAGCCTGGCGCCAAGGCCGAAATAAAGCGGAAAACGAGCTCCTGTAATCTTGGCGGCTCTATTAAAATCAAGGATACCCAGTTGTTCACCCAATGTCCAGTGGGGCAGAGGTTCAAAATCAAAATCAGGCAATCTTCCTTTAGTATATCGAAGCGGATTGTCGGAAGGTTCCTCTCCCAGAGGCACAGACGCATTGGGCAGATTGGGCAATGACATAACAATAATGTTAATTTTTTCTTCTGTTTCGGATAAGGAGTTCGCCAGATTTTTGACACTGGATGAAACCTTACGCATTTCAGCGACAAGGCCCTCCGCATCCTCCCCCTCTTTTTTCATTGCCGCAATCTCTTGAGAAACCACGTTGCGGCGGTGCCTGAGATTTTCGAGTTCCAATAAAATTTTTTTTCGCTGTTCATTGAAAGAATTCAAGTCTTCAAGATCGGCTGTTTTTCCGCGGGTGGAAAGCGCTTTTTGAACTTCCTGCAAATTTTGGGTTACATATTTTATGTCCAGCATAACAATTCCCGTATTCATTAAAAAGTCTGAAACGTATATTTAACCTAAGTTGAGCGATTAGCTGTTAGCCTTGAAAAATCAAAGTATTACATCAGTAAGGAAAACACCTTGTAATCATTAAGCTAATAGCTAAAGGCTAACCGCTTAATTCAGGCTAAAGTAATATAGAAGAGTGTAGCATAATTTGAAAATTTACAATTTGCCGGTTATTTAGTCAATGATTATTATAGGTTGACTTTATTCAAAATCTTA
>JAERRQ010000400.1 GCA_016735355.1 Desulfobacterales bacterium
ACTCTATCAATATCAAGCAGAATCTTTACACCCCCATCAATCTTGGCCATACCGAGTATATAATCTGTCTTAAGTTTTATTCCAAAAGTCGGGGTATCCTCGACATCTTTATCTGTATTGTTCAGTACCTCTGATACGGAATCGACCACTATTCCTATCTGAAGAGTGTTGATTTCTCTTTCGATCTCCACTACTATAATACAGGTACGTTCGGTGTAATCACTGGCATAGATCCCGAATCTGATCCGTAAATCCGTCACAGGAATAACCTTGCCTCTCAAATTGATGACGCCTTTTATAAATTCGGGAGTCTGAGGTACAGTTGTGATCGGCATCATCCCGATTATCTCTTTGATCTTCAGTATGCCGATACCGTATTCCTCCTCAGCCAAGCTAAAGGTTAAATATTTCCCTTGCCTGTTGAGCATGGATTTTACCTCCTGGTCCATTTTTTTCGTTAATTCATCCACTGGTTCTCACCTCCTCGTATAAAGATTTATAACTATGGGTTAAGCTCTTCTGATTTTTTTTTGGCCTTGCTCTTGTCGGCTGCTTCCGCTACAGCATGATAGAGTTGATCCTGTTTTACCGGTTTGGCCAGGTAGGCAAGTGTATCAAATCGGAGTGCTTCGGCGGCCGACCTGTAAGTCTTATAGCCGGACATTAGGATCGGCTCGCAAAAGGGCTGGGCAGCTTTGATATATTTCACGAGATCAAATCCATTTTGACCATCTGATAAGATCCGATCAATTAGAGCTACATCAAACTCATTGGCTGAGAGAATGGCTCTGGCATCAATCATGTGGGCTGCTGAGACAACCTCATGCCCTGCCGCTGTCAAAATTTTTTTGAATACAAACCTTATGTTTTCATCGTCATCAACAATAAGTATTCTGGACATGTTGCTTTCCTTTAAAATTTTTTTGTATAGATTGTCACATAAATAATTTTACTGCGTTATCGGTCGTCTTAGTATTAAAATACGCCTTCTTACCTCTGGACTTGTGCCAAATTTTAAAAATCAGGTAATTATCTGACAATCTATAGATCTCAAGATGTAAGTCTTTTTGTATCATTCTGAATTCAAGATATATGCCAGAAGGGTGTAAAATAGTTTGGATTAAATTATTTTATAATAATACCTATTGGTTAAGGTAGGAGAAAAAGGGAAAGGGGTTGGCTATGAATATAGTCGTCAGGGTTTACAGGTTACAGATTGTAATATTACAGAAAAGGGTTTAAGCTGGGAGTATAATGCTGGTTTAATTTCAACAGGTTATACAAAATATGGCCGCTATGAATTTTTCTTGAAAAAGCTTGCCGGGAAGGTCAGGGGTAGACATATATGCTTTAAAATAACATACTTACAAAATTCGGGTTACAAAATGTAACATTATTATAATGCAGGCTGTTCAGTTTTTCATGATCTTGAATGTTTTTATTTTTCTATATAAATTTTGCCGGCTCATACCAAGAAGACGGGCTGCCGCTGTTTTGTTCCAACGGGTCTGTTCCAGTGCCTGAAGGATGGTATGAGAATAGTCGTCCTTTTTTCTTCCACCGGAACTGAGAACCTTTAATTCATGCGGCAAATGCTCAACGACAATAGTTTTCCGGCTGCAAAGGATAAATGCATGCTCCAGCGCATGCTCCAGCTCCCTGAAATTACCCGGCCAGGAATATTCCATCAATATCTTTCGCACATCTTCCGAGATCGTAATAATCTTTTTGTTGAACTTGCGATTGAACTTTTTAAGGAAGTGCTTCACTAAAAGTGGTATATCTTCCCGTTTATCCCTGAGCGGCGGCAGGCTCAGTTCCACCACTTTTAAGCGGTAATAAAGGTCTTCCCGGAACCTGCCAAGTCTTACTTCTTCACGGAGATTTTTGTTGGTAGCGGCCACCACACGCACATCCACCTTGATTGGGGTTGAATCTCCCACTCGCTGAAATTCCATTTCCTGAAGAACCCTCAACAGGCGCAGTTGTACACGGGGTGAAACTTCACCGATTTCGTCCAGAAAAATGGTCCCTCTATCAGCTCTTTGGAACAGGCCGATCTTATCTCTCATAGCGCCGGTAAATGCGCCCTTGATATGTCCAAAAAGTTCACTTTCCAGCAGGTCTTCCGACAAGGCCGAACAATTGGCCATTACAAGGAATTTATTTTTGCGCACTCCTTGATAGTGGAGGGCCTCGGCAACCAGTTCTTTGCCGGTTCCGGTTTCCCCGCTGATTAAAACACCGGTTTGAACATCGGCCAGCCCCTCTATGAGAGAATAAACCTCCTGCATTTTCACGCTCTTGCCGATAATCTTATGAAGCTGTTGACGTTCTTTCAGATTTCGCTCCAGATTATCCAGGCGGGTTTCATCTCTGATTACCAGGATTCCCCCCGAAAACAGGTTGCGGCGGTTTAAAAGTGGATATGCGGTCAGGGATACAACCTGTTCCGGCCGGTCTTTGCAATAGCACTCAACCCGACGCACTTCAACAGGCTGTTTTTTTTTGATAGTTTCTTTCATGATCCCAAGGCATTTTCCACGGCACCCTTTCAGCAAAGTATTAAAGGCCTTGCCTATGGCCGAATCCCGGAAAATTCCGCATATCTCTCCGGCAGTATCATTGACTTCGATAACCGATAAGTCTTGATCCACAGTAATAATGGCATCTTTGACGCTTTTGAAAATAGCTTCAAGATTTGCGCGGTAGCTCTCTTTTTCATCAATCAGAGCCTTATGATGCAATGCTGATTTGGCAACACGCAACAATGTTTCCTGGCGTACCGGTTTGGGAAGGTAGTCAAAGGCGCCCAGCCGGACAGCCTCTGAAGCGTTCTCAATATTGGGGGCTCCGGTAAACAACACTACCGGGGATTGCAGGTTTCTTTCCTTCACCGCCTGCAGGATATCAACTCCGGTTTTGCCTTTTAAGATAATATCCGAGAATATCAAATCAAAATCTGTTTCATTGATCCTGTCCAGGGCTGCATCGTAGCCTTCAGCAGTCTCCACCTCATATCCGGCGGCCAAAAGAAATCTTTCCAGGCAGAACCTTATGTTTTCCTCGTCATCAATAATCAAAATTTCAGCTTTCATCTTTTCTCCTTGACGGAAGATCTATTATCACCCGGGTAAATTCGCCCTCGGCGCTTTCAATTTTTATATA
>JAERRQ010000351.1 GCA_016735355.1 Desulfobacterales bacterium
ATGCTGATGATTGCCATTGCCATGGCATGTAACATCGGAGGCCCGGGCGCTCCGTCCGGGGGGGCCAGAAATGTTATTATGATGACCTACCTTACCGATATGTTCGGTTTTGACATAGGATATTTTCAGTGGGTAACATATTGTTTCCCTTTTGTTATTATCATGATTCCAATTGGCTGGTTACTAGTGAACTGGCGCTTTAAGCCACAAATTACCTCTCTGGCTCCGGCCATGGAGCATCTGCAAAGTGAAATAGGCAAGATGGGGGGGTGGAATAAAAAGCAGATCTTCGCGCTGATTATTTTCGTTATTATGGTATATGGCTGGTTCACTGAAAAAATTTTTTTTCAGATGGGAATCTATCCGGTTCGTCTCGGAATCGGCGTAATTGCAGTGGCAGGCGCGGTGGCCTATCTTCTTGCCGGAGTGGTTAATTGGAGAGATTACCAGGAAAAGGTGGATTGGGGTGTAGTCTGGCTTTATGCCGGAGCAATTATTTTCGGAAGAGTTTTAGACAGTACCGGAGCCGCGTATTGGCTGGCAAGAACGGTTATCGATTTCCTTGCTCCGTTGGGAATGGATTCGGGACTTCCCCTTATGGCGATTTCAAACGGCCTGACATCAGTGCTTACCAACCTGATGGCGGACGGTCCCGCAGCGGCAGCAGTTGGTCCCATTGCCCTTAACATGGCCGGTCTGGTTCATCCCGGTTCCACCTATCTGCCCTTTATGGCCATGTCCACCGCCATATCCTCTTCTTTTGCATATTGTTTGATTATCGGCACACCGCCAAACGCGATTGTATATGCCAGCGGCTATCTTGAGCCTAAAGATTACTTAAGGGTGGGAATTCCCATATGGTTTGTTGTCAATATTCTGCTTCTTCTTCTCACCGGAATCTACTGGACTTTCAGAGGGTTCGGAGGTTTGCCGGGCTTTTAATACCGGGCAGTCAAGTGAAGGGCAAAAAAATTTTAAGTCCTTCACTTTTGCCGGTTGAATTTAACAGGAGCTTTTAACCATGAAAGACGGGTGCACGAAAAATATTTGCGAAAAAAACAAGATAATCCTGTACAAGGATGGCAAAATATATTTCAGCAAAAAAACAGAACGAAAGATTTTTTTTGTATTAACAATCATTATGCTTATAGCGGGTATTTTTGCGAAATTAGACTTATTTTAAACTTATTTTAGACTTATTTTAAAAAAAGGTTAAACCTATGCCGGAAACAGAAAAATTTACTTTTCGATTCTATTTTTCGACTTTGAATAAAGTGCTTGAAAAGCCTCGAAAATTTTTCAGCAAGCTTCCGCAGGAAACGGGATTAAAAAAACCGCTCACGTTTCTTTCTGTTTCAAGCCTTTTTTTTGCAGTAGCCTGCACAGTTAGCGGCATGTGCCCAAATCCTTTTATGACAGGCTCAATATTTTTTATCAACGCTATCGGTATGGTCTTTATTTCAGCAGGTCTCGGCTACATGGTGATGACCATGATTATGGGAAAAAATGTAACATTTGCGAGGTTTTTCAGTATTTACGCGTTTTCTTCCGGGGTTACTCTTCTCGCTTCATGGATCCCTTTTTTCATCTGGCTGACGGAACCCTGGAAATGGTGGCTCATAGGAACCGGCCTGACAAAGGGATGCGGGTTTAGCTGGAAACAGGCTTGCCTGGTCATAGGAGTTTCCATAGTTATTATGGTTTTATTTTTCAAGTCGCTGATTCCTGTAATATTTTACGTTCGTTCGCTTTATCTTGATTCTAACACTTTTTAATGCGTTACGCGGCCCATCTTTTGTGTAACTTATTATAAATAATGACAAATTTAGGCTCTTATCAGGAGGCTGAGAAAATGATAAAAAAAATAAAAGTTTTAATGGTTGATGACGAAGAGCAATTTCGGGCAACCACCAAAAAAATCCTCAATAAAAAAGGTTTTGAAACCGTTCTAGCGGACAGTGGAGAGGAAGCCATTGATAAACTTAAAGAAAAGCCCGATGTGGTGATCCTTGACATTAAGATGCCCGGGATGGACGGTCACCAGGCTTTAAAGGAAATTAAAAAAATTTCCCCTGACCTTCCGGTAATCATGCTCACCGGACACGGCGCGCTGCCTTCGGCCGAAGAAGCTCTTACCAAAGGAGCCTTCGACTATCTTACAAAGCCTTGCGATATAAATCTGCTTGCGGCAAAGATAACCGATGCCTGCCATCTGTCCAAGACTGATGCGCCTTTTGAAGAAAAAAAGGTCATAGATGTCATGCTTTTGATTGAAAATTATTCCACACTGACTGAAGAAAGCACGGTTAAAGACGCTATTAAAAAATTAGAAAAATCTTTTTCCGCCAAGATTTCAACAAGCCGAATTATGGAAACGGGGCACAGGTCTCTGTTTGTGCTTGATAATAACGGCGCCTTAACCGGCATCGTAACCATCAAGGACATGCTGAAAGGTATAATGCCGGCATACCTTTCAGCTCCCAAGCCCTCCACGGCGGACAGTATCCAGTATTCACCCATGTTTTGGACAGGTATGTTTTACAAAGAAGTCAAACAACTGGCCAAAATGAAAATGGTAGAGATAATGTCTCCGGCACCGCTCACAATTGACGCTGATGCCAATCTTATGGAAGCCGCTTATATGATGGTTGATAATAAGGTGCGGCGGCTGGCGGTTATGAAATCAGGCAAGTTGGTCGGCACCGTGCGGGAACAGGAACTATTTTTTGAAATAGCAAAGATATTAGGTGAATGAATCAAAAACGGTTCGATTTATGTTAATTGAAAAAACCGAAGGAGAATATATGACTCATAATACTTTTACGGATGATAGTTACAATAATGGCTGGTCATGGAAAAGCAGGCCGGGCTATAAGCCTATCCTGTTTACTATTGCAGCCCTGCTGTTTGTTGCAATAATTCTTTTACCTCCGCCGCAAGGCATGATTGATATGGTAAGCAAGGTCGGTCCTGCAGGATATAAGATGGAAAAGGGTTGCACAACTATTACCGACACGGTTAACAAAAAATTAAGACCCGAAGCATTTAAAGAAACAAAGCATCAGGTAAAGCAAGGGGAATCTGCTTCATTGAATAAAAAAAAGCCTCTTTTAAGTAACAGGGAAGTGGCTCAGATGGCCAAAACTATGGTGGCCATACTCTTTTTGGCCGCCTTTTTATGGGGCACTGAAGCGCTTCCCCTTGGCGCCACGGACATTATGGTCGGAGTTATGCTTTACCTTTTTGTTATTTTGCCGATCAATGAAATATCCAAGGCATATATGAAAGATGCAGTCTTTTTTATCTTTGGAATTTTGGCGGTCGCGGTGGGGGTAGCCAAAACCGGCCTTGATAAAAGAATCGGCCTGATACTTTTAAGCCGGATTAAAAGC
>JAERRQ010000109.1 GCA_016735355.1 Desulfobacterales bacterium
AATATCCACATGACAACCCAGGCGTTGTTCAAGAGCCTCTTTAATGTGAACAATAAAATAGGGATCAGGCGTTTTCAGACTGATAACCACATCCACATCACTATCATCTTTTGCCTCATCTCTCGCAACAGAGCCAAAAATTCCCAGTTTCAGAATGCCATAACGATCCCCTGATTCCTGCATAAATTGTCCTAATACTTCAAGGGCATATTTGCTGCTTATCATATTGTTCCTCCTATTGTCACTTCCACTATCTTCATGGTGTCATTGCCGAAAATATGCACCACTTTTACTGCGATCTTGCGATGCCCAGGTCGGTATTCCCGGGTGCAATAAAAAAAAGTTACACAAATTAATATGGATATACTCAGACTGCCCTGAAAGGGCTAAGGACCAGCCCGGGGCAACGCTCCGGAAAAGACTATATATAGATTGTCAGATAATAAATTTCACAAGGCCAGAGGGAGAAAGGCGTATTGTAATACTCCGTCGACCGATAACGCGGTAAAATTATTATTGATTAGGAGATATTAGAATCCCAGGTCGTTGACCTGGGCTGGTAATCGGGCTGATAATCGAATATTTGTTTCATAGTGCACCATATTCTCAAACCTGCATTGCTTTTTGTAGGAACTACCGATTTACGTTGAAATTCTGGAAAAATCAGCAAAGTTATTAAAGAGTTCGGCAATTTTTCCTAATAACGCGAGCCTGTTGTTACGGATCTTCAGGTCGTCAGCCATTACCAGGACTTCATCAAAAAAATCATCCACAGGAGCACGCATTAATGCTATTTCATGTAGCGCCTGATCATAGATTCCCTTATTGATGTAATCATTAATCCGGCCTGCACTCTGATTAAATGCGTTATAAAGCGATCTCTCGCATTCATCCTGGAACAGAGATTGATCCACATCACCCAGGCCGGAATCCGCCTCTAATCCGGCTGATTTTTTAATTATGTTGACAACCCTTTTGAATGCCACAGCAATGGGTTCAAAATCAGGTTCTTTTTTAAGATCTTCCAGTGCCCGGGCTCTGTTAAAAACATCAGGAACTATATCTGACGATACACTTACTATTGCAGCGACTGTGTCCTTGGATAATCCTTCTTCAACAAGAATATTTGTCATACGACCCGTTAAAAATGAAACAATCTTGCCGGATATTTCTTGAAGCGGCCGGGTACTCTTATCCTGAAAAAGGGAGAGACTCTGATCAATAATTTTTTGCAAAGAAAAAGAGAAATTATTCTTAAGCATTATCTGGATAATACCTATTCCCTGGCGTCTCAAGGCATACGGGTCGGAAGCCCCGGTTGGGACAAGATCGACGCAAAAACATCCGCAAATGGAATCTATCTTGTCAGCTATGCTGAGTATAGATCCTGCCAGGGATTCGGGTAATGGCCCTCCTGAATAGGCAGGCTTGTAATGTTCTTCAATAGCAGCGGCAACCTTTTCATTCTCTCCGGCCTTAAGCGCATAAACCCGACCCATAGTTCCCTGAAGTTTGGGAAACTCAACCACAACCTGGGAAACAAGGTCTGTTTTGCATAGTTGAGCAGCCCTGGAAACATCCTTTTTTGTATCTGCATCCACTTCAAAAAGATCTGATATAAATTCAGCAACATTTTTAACCCTTTCAACTTTTTCATATACAGAACCGAGTCCGGACTGAAAAAGAACCCCCTTCAACTTGTCCATCCATACGTCAAAGGAAGACTCCAGGTCTGCCCTGTAAAAAAACATGGCATCTTCAAGGCGGGAACGAAGCACCCTTTCATGTCCTTTCGATACCAGCGCCATATCTTTTGCTTTTGTATTGTTTACTGCAATAAAACAGGGCATGAGGTTGTTGTTCTGATCCACAACGCTGAAGTATTTCTGATGTTCACGCATGGACGTTATCAGGACTACGTCAGGAAGCTCGAGAAACTTTGTGTCGATTCTTCCTGCGACAACAGCCGGATATTCAACAAGATTTGTGACAATATCCACCAGTTCGGAATCACTGAAAATTGAACCGCCAAGCTCTGCGGCGGTTTCTTTAATATCTTTTTCTATAATCGCCTTGCGCTCATCAATCTCTGCAAATACCGATGCTGTGCGTAAAACATTGATATATTCAGCAGGATCATTAATCTTGATCTTTCCGGGATTCATAAAGCGGTGTCCGAAAACATATCTGCCGCTTTTAATCCCGCCAATAGTAAAGGAAATCATATTTTCCCCGAACAGAGCCATAATAGATTGTATCGGCCTGGCAAACAGAACATCCAGATCCGCCCATTTCATCGTTTTAGGAAACGTAATCGCAAGTATTGATTCGGGGAGGATGCTTTCAAGAAGAATCCTTGTTTCAAGGCCACTCTCTTTTTTTTCAGCAGATAAGTATTCACCTTTTTTTGTCTTTTTCAGCTTAAGCTGTTCAACAGGAATTCCTGCTTTTTTAGCAAATTTTTCTGCAGCAATGGTCGGTTTACCGTTTTCATCAAAACCTACCCGTGCCGGAGGCCCTGTGATTTCGGTTATCATTGATTCCTGTTTTTCCGCCACATCGGCTATTTCTATTGCAAGTCTTTTCGGTGTTCCGAATACCCTGACAGTACCAAATTCAATTCTGGATCCGGTTAATTTTTCCGAAAGTATTAAGGAAAGAGAGTTAAGTGCAGGCTCAATATATCCTGCCGGAATTTCTTCGGTTCCTATTTCAAGTAATAAACTATTCATCTTGATCCTTTCCCCTGGCTTCCTTCCGGCCGAGATATACTTTTGCGCAGGCCCTGGCAATTTTTCGTATCCTTGCTATATAACCTGTTCTTTCGGTCACGCTGATTGCGCCGCGGGCATCGAGGATATTAAAAGTGTGAGAGCATTTAAGGCAATATTCATAAGCAGGTATAGCCAGCGACTTATTTATGATTCTTGCAGCTTCAGCTTCATACTTATTGAAAAGTTCGAGCAGCATCTTCACATCCGCATGTTCAAAATTATATGCGGACTGTTCGACCTCCTGCTGATGAAACACATCCCTATAGGTTGTTGAGTCGTTCCACTGCAAATCAAAAACATTGTCTATACCCTGAAGATACATGGAAATACGTTCCAGACCATAAGTAATCTCCACTGATATGGGGCTTAGCTCTATACTTCCGGCTTGTTGAAAATATGTAAACTGGGTGATCTCCATCCCGTCCAGCCATACTTCCCAGCCCAGACCCGATGCCCCCAGTGTGGGAGATTCCCAGTCATCTTCAACAAATCTTATATCATGCTCCAATGAATCTATGCCCAGGGTTTTGAGGCTCTGCAAATATAATTCCTGAACATCCGTCGGAGAAGGTTTAAGTATTACCTGAAACTGGTAATAATGCTGCAGCCTGTTCGGATTTTCACCGTATCTGCCGTCGGTCGGGCGTCGTGATGGCTGCACATAAGCCGTTTTCCACGATTCCGGGCCTAATACCCGTAACAGGGTGGCCGGATGAAAAGTTCCGGCTCCAACCTCTATATCATAGGGCTGCAAAAGTACGCATCCCTTGCGCGCCCAAAATTTTTGCAATGACAATATAACATCTTGAAAATACATATTATTCATATTTATCCAATCACTTCTAATCCTTTTGAATCTATTCCGAAATCGAGCAGGCAGGCATCTTTTTCGTATATAAGTATATCGCTCCAGATACTGCCAAGCCTGTTTATTTCATCTGCCTCGCCGATAGCCCATACACAGCCCCCGCCCCCGGCGCCTGTAAATCTTGCGCCGCATCCGTTTTCCATGGCCGCGTTAACAAGCCTTTTACCCATCCCATCAAGCACATCTGATGTCATTCGGACCCTGACTGCGGTCTCCCTGTTCATCTCTTCAGCGGCTTCCTTAAATTTTCTGTTTTTAAAGAACCGGACAAACTTGTCCGTACACTCTATTATTTCAGCCCAAAAATCACGATTATTCCCTGATAAAAAGCCTTTAACCCACCTGCTGTTAATATTCCTGGATTCATGCGGCATACCGCAATAAGCAAGCAGAATATTATTCTTCAAAGCTTCATGCTCCGACCCGGGCAATATGGTCTCTTTATTAAAAAGAGGCTCCTTGAATTCCCGCTGCCAGTGCCAGGCATTAATCCCTCCGTAAGCTGCTGCAAGCTGATCCTGAAGCCCGCACGGCACCCCTGCGACACTCTCCTCCAGGGCATGGGCGAGAATCGCTGTTTCATCTTTGGCAAACGCGTCCCCTCCCCTTTTCGCAAATGCATTTGAAAAAGCCCCAACAAGAGCAACCGCCGCAGAAGATGATCCCCCCAGGGCACTGCGCGGCGGGGATGAGGAATCGATTATAATATGAACATTTTCAGCCCTGAAATATGCCGCAACTGCAAACATAAGTCCCAATGGATGATTAAAAGGCGCTTTGTCAACCGGATATTCAGCGCTTTCAAATCCACGTGAAGATACTCTTACTACATTCTTTTTTAAGGGCAGAAGCTTTACGCTGGTTCGCAAATTAATTGCAATATTAAAAGTACATGGAGACAAGTGCCTGAGAGGGTAATAAAAAGTACTGATATCAAGGGTTCCACCCAAATCTATCCGGCATGGAGCAGATGCCTCTATTCCTCCGGATTCCAGTATTTTTATTAAGCTGCCGGTCATATTATGCCTCCGATGCAAACCTTCAACGTATCTGTTTTAAAAAATTCAGACTCTTCAATTCCTTGCCAAGATGATATTGTACAAAGGATTCGAGAAAAAGGAGTCCTTCTTTCATGGAGCCTGATGCAAGTCTGATTCTTGCTGCTGTTGCAAGATCCTTATGTTTTATCCATAAAAGCTGCTTGATTGTGCCTTTGGAAAGCTTTAATCTTTTTCCGGCTGCCCGGCTGCATTGGCTGC
>JAERRQ010000205.1 GCA_016735355.1 Desulfobacterales bacterium
TCGCTTGGTATATATTTTATCATCAACAGACCGGAAAGGGGCACTGCTGATGGTAAAGCCATAATCAAGGCCCGGACTTTAAAAGAAAAAGGTGAGCCGGTCGTAATGTTGGCTGCATCAGGTCGTGGAAAAAGCTTTGCAGCAGCCTGCAAGTCGGGCGCAACCGAAATACTCCACGCAACAAGCCAAAAAACCATTTTGCGCTTTCCCGGCTACACAAACGGACAGGTCGCCGGAATTTTACTTGCTCCAAGGCTTGACGGCCTGCTGCGTATATCAAAAAACGGCAGGATTAGGCTGGCGGAGTTCGAAGCTGCTCATCCGGAAACAACCTTTGCAACACTTTTTAGAAAAATATGGTACGAAGGTTACACAGAACCGACTTATACTTGGCAGTCTTCCGCCGGAACGGACGATTATGAACAAAAATTTTCTTTGATACCCCTTATTTTCGGTTCAGTCAAAGCTGCCTTTTATTCGCTTTTATTCGCAATTCCCATAGCAATCCTGGGGGCTATATATACTTCCGAGTTTGTCACTATACGTACAAGAAATATCATCAAACCGGCCATGGAAATGATGGCATCGCTCCCTTCCGTAATCCTGGGCTTTGTTGCCGCACTTGTACTTGCTCCGGTAGTGGAAAAAATTTTGTTGTCAATTATATTTTCCGTCCTGATAATTCCCGCATTTTTGATGCTGTCGGCTCTTTTATGGCAGCTCATTCCTTTACACATGGCCACCCGCTGGCAGGGCGGTCTTAAATTTATACTGCTTATTATTGCGATAACAGCCGGTATTACGCTTTCGTACGGCCTGGGGCCTGTTGCTGAAAAAATTATGTTTCATGGGGACTTTAAAGCATGGTTAAATTTTGATGTATCCGGCGCGGAACCCTTTTTGTTCCTTCTGGCGCTCCCTGTATCCTTTCTAACAGCGGCGGTATTGCTTTCAAAACTGGCGGGGCGTTATATTGCCGATTTTTATGGGAGGATTTCCGTTGTTAATGCGGCATTTTTTGATCTTGCGAGGTGGTTTTGCATATCAATAATTGCCATTATACTTTCTTTTGCGATTGCCAAAATTGCGGCCATGCTTGGGCTGGATGCCAGGAATTCCATCATAGGTCCTTATGCACAGCGAAATACGCTTATTATCGGTTTTGCTATGGGATTCGCTGTTATTCCAATTATATATACACTGGCAGATGATGCTTTGACTTCCGTCCCGTCTCATCTCCGCGCTGCCAGCCTGGGATGCGGAGCCACACCCTGGCAAACCGCCCTGTATGTTGTTTTGCCGACCGCGCTTAGTGGAATCTTTTCTGCCATAATGATCGGCATGGGACGGGCGGTTGGTGAAACCATGATTGTAGTTATGGCTGCCGGCAACACTCCGATAATTGACATGAATATTTTCAACGGACTGAGGGCGCTCTCGGCAACCATTGCGGTTGAACTGCCAGAAGCCGTTAAAGACGGCACATTATACAGAGTCCTGTTCCTGGCAGCGCTGGTTCTGTTTGCAATGACCTTTGTAATCAATACCGTGGCGGAAGTTGTGAGGATCAGGTTTCGCAAAAAAACGCTGCAACTGTAAAATTTTCCAACATAATATGGTGAATTGTGAAAAAACATAACAAAATAACCGGGCAAAACCTGACTGCCCGGGGTGAGCCTTTTTTATGGACCATGGGCGGTGCCCTGGCGGTGGGGATATTAATGGTGGCCGGTTTTTTATGCCTTGTCATAGTAAACGGACTTACCACATTTTATCCCGGGCCTGTATATAAGTTGAATCTTAATAATTCAAAAATTATTGCGGGGGAACCTGGCCGGAAAGAAACGATTAAAACGGACTTGGCTCAAGCCGGAAATCGTCTTGCTGAACGCACACTTTATAAAACAGGCAATTTCGATCTTTATAATGAAGATTATGTATGGGTTGCAGACTATGAGATAAACAAGCTGTCAGTGCCGCAGGATATATTTTTTATTGAACGTATGGAATGGGGACCTTTTATAGGATTCATCAAGGCATTGCAGCTTGACAAAAACAGGGTTGAATTCAACTTCCTGGAAAAAGATATCCGGCTGCTTGAAAAAGAACACCAAACAGCCCTGCAACGAAGAAAAAAAATCCTGAGAATAGAAAAAAAGGATATCGGACGGATAAATCATCTTATAGAGGAAAAACGTCTAAATCTGCGCAGGCTTGAGATAAAACACGGAGATCAAAGCAAGTTATATAAATCAGCGTTGCAGGATTATCAGCAAAGCTTATTAGAACTCGAAATACGGTATAAAAAAATTCAAGAAAAAGTCGAGTTTGAAAAAAATATCAATGATAAATTTTTGCTTATCCTGGAAGATGTTAACGGAAAAGAAAAAATTATAAAGTTGTCCGAGATAGTCCGGTTTTATCCTGCCAACAGTATTACTCTTTTTGGAAAAATAAAAATATATTTATCAAGATGGTATGAATTCCTTACAACCCGGCCCAGGGAGGCCAACACCGAAGGCGGAGTATTGCCTGCAATTTTCGGCACTGTTGCAATGACACTGTTAATGGTTGTCTTTGTAGCCCCTTTCGGAATTATGGCTTCTCTTTACCTGCGTGAATATGCAAAACAGGGACGCATGGTATCCCTGGTTAAAATATGCGTAAACAATCTTGCCGGAGTGCCTTCGATTGTATATGGTGTTTTCGGGCTTGGATTTTTTGCATATATAATAGGCGGGAGCATAGA
>JAERRQ010000193.1 GCA_016735355.1 Desulfobacterales bacterium
CCGTTCAAATGCTATTATTTTATCATTATCATGTTCATATAGAAGATTTATGTTTGAAGATTCAAGAATCTTGCAGTTTCGGGCCATGGAAATCATATTGAGGTCAAATTCCGCAAGAAATTTATATTTCAAATCAGGGTCATCCAGTAAATGCCACTGGCGTCTTGCATAATGATACGACCATCCATTTCCTTCACGGGGAAAATCCACCCATTCCGGATGCCCGAATTCATTACCCATAAAGTTCATATATCCGCTGCCGGCCGTTGCAAGGGTTACCAGGCGGATCATCTTATGCAGGGCCAGCCCCCTTGCAACCCTGATATTATCATCATCTATATGCATATGATCATACATATCCGAATCTATCAAACGAAATATTATACTCTTGTCTCCCACAAGGGCCTGGTCGTGGGATTCTGCATAACTTATCGTCTTTTCATCTTCTCTCCGGTTGGTAAGTTCATACCACAGGTTCCCCATATGCCAGGCTTCATCAGGCACATCTTTTAAAAGGCGGATCCAGTTGTCCGGCACACCCATGGCGTACCTGTAGTCAAAACCGGATCCCCCATCGGCAGCGGCAACCGCCAGCCCCGGCATCCCGCTTATATCTTCAGCAATTACTATTGCATCCGGACGGATATCATGAATAAGCCGGTTGGCAAGAGCCAGATATGCATAGGCGTCCTGATCGACATTATCATTAAAGTAATCATCATAGGAAGTAAATGCCTTGCCGAGACCGTGGTCGAGATAGAGCATGCTGGTCACACCGTCAAAACGGAATCCGTCGAATCTGAACTCCTCCAGCCAATACCGGCAGTTGGATAGTAAAAAATGGAGCGTTTGATCTTTGCCGTAGTCAAAGCAGCGTGAATTCCAGGCCTCGTGAAAACCGCGCGCGCCTTCATGGAAATAGAGGTAAGGCGTGCCGTCAAAGAGGCTGAGTCCCTCCACCTCATTCAAGACCGCATGAGAATGGATAATGTCCATGATAACGGATAAGCCGTATTCGTGTGCCGTGTCTATCAGATCTTTAAGCTCATCAGGTGTACCGAACCGTGATGAGGGAGCGAAGAGACTAGAAACCTGGTAACCGAAGGAAGCATAATAGGGATGTTCCTGAATAGCCATCAATTGAATGGCATTATAGCCGGCACGAGCAATCCGCGGTATTATCCGGGCGCTGAACTCTTTGAAGGTTCCTACGCGGCCTTCTTCCAGAGCCATTCCGATATGAGCTTCATATATGAAGAGAGCTTTCGGAGCAGGTTTGAAATCGGCATATCTCCACTGGTAAGCAGTCGTTGGATGCCATACCTGGGCATTGAATATCAGGCTGACCGGATCCTGGATTACACGCCGGGCATAGGCCGGTATCCTGTCCCCGGCGCCGCCCGGCCAGTGGATACGGAGCCGGTAGAGATCTTCATGCGACAGCGCATCAGAGGGCAGAATTATCTCCCAGACGCCATCCCGGTCAATCCTTTTGAATTTAAATTCTTCTTTTTCCCGCCAGCCGCTGAGATCGCCCACAAGATAAATTTCAGAAGCATTAGGCGCCCATTCACGCAGTGTCCATCCGTTATCCTGGAGGTGAAGTCCGAAATATTCATGGCCGGATGCAAAATTTCTCAGGCTCATGCCTCCACTGGTAAGTCTTTGCTCCAGATTCCGGATTTTTAAAATACGGTCTGTAATCGAATCGGCGTAAGGGGTTAAAAAAGAATCTTTTGTCAAAATTCTCTTTACAATAGCTTGATAAGCCTTTTTTGTATCATTATCCATAAAATTTCAGGTAGTAACTAGCGGACGTTGAAGCATCCTTTCATAAAGATCAATATATTTTTGGGCGGTTATATCATGATTAAACGATGCCCGGCTTTCTTCCATTATTCTCTTGATCTGCTTCTCTTTGACAGACTGCTGTAAATTATAAAAGTTCATGGCCTGGTCTATAGCCCATGACAGGCCGCCGGGATCATGGGTTTCAAAAAGAAAACCATTACCTGTGCTTTGGTCAACATTCAGGTGGACTATGGCATCATGCAGTCCACCGGTATCGTGAACCACAGGCAGAGCCCCGTAAATAGGCCCGATCATCTGCGGCAGACCGCAGGGCTCAAAAAGGGAGGGCATAAGCACAAAATCTGCGGCTCCATAAGCATTCCGGGCCAGAGGCTCGTTGAAATTACATACGGCAATCCGATTGTGAAGATTATGGAAATCTACAATGCCCTTAAAAGATGCCTGAAATTCGCCATTGGCCACAAAAACAACCTGTAGCGTTTGTGCCCAGTAACGGGAAACAACGCTATAGAGAATTTCCGCAAGAAGCCGGCACCCTTTCTGTATATTGTCCAGCCTTGATGGCCAGAAAAAGATCGGGGCGGCGTTGTCCGGCACAAGCCCAAGGTTTTTCTGGAGCAATTCCTTGTTTTTTCTTTTACCCGTTGAATGAGTGTCGGGATTATACTGAAATCCCAAACCAGAATCATTTCCTGGGTGAAAAGAAGGGTCCGGCGCATTTAATATTCCGGCTGCACATCCGGCTTGCACCTTGTTGGTAAGTTCATTTTTCAGGGGATTTTCAATGAAAAAATGGCGGCCCTCAACAATCTCATTTAAAAAGGAAGGGCTTACCGTATTTACATAATGGGCCGCAAACACCCCGCTTGTAAGCAAATCGACCGGAGTCGATTCCCTGGTATCCTCGTATTCACCGGTCATACGTTCGTAATAAAGATTCTCCCAGAAATAGGCGGCATCTATGCCCCGATCCTCAATAAAAGAAAGAAAAATTTTTACGGTGTGGATATTATGAATGGTAAAAAGGCATGGAATACCCATTTTTCTTGCCATGGCCGGGATAAGTCCCGTCATCCAGTCGTTGCAATGGATTAGATCAGGCCTTACCCTTGGAATGATATGATTAATTACCTCCCGCTGAAAGGCAAGGGCGATTTTAATATTCTCATCCCCATATTCGGAGTAGACCCGATGCATATAATAAAACACACGGTCTTCAGCAAGGTGAATTCTGCTTTCAGGCATTTTATCAAAAATGGTATCTGTTTCCCTGCTTACCACTGCCGGCAAATGCGCATCGAAAAGGGTTCTGTAATCAGGAAGTGCTATATGAATATCAGCGCCCAGATCAAAAAGCGAGCTGATAAGAGCCGCAGACACGTCTGCAAGTCCCCCGGCCTTTGCAGAGAGATGATTGGCAATATTTCCCATGCCGGGCGGCAGGTAGGTAACTTCCGGCGTTACTATCAAAATTCGGGGGTTTGATTTAGTGTTTGTCATTAACAGCGAGGCCTAAGCCCAGGTTATAAGCCCGGGAGTAAAAAGAATCCATTTATCGCCCTGGGGGGTTATCCGTGCTGTAAATCCGTATCTTCCGGCCCGGTCGCACTTAATAGAGCATTCATAAAGGTATTCTCCGTTGCCGTAATTCTCCAGTATCGACATCTCTTTCGTATTGCTCTGTTGAATGCGTTCCATGGACTGCCAGAGGCCATAATAAAGCTGCACCCTGACTTCATCGGGAGTTAAATCTCCAAGCATTACCCTGGCGGTAAGCCGCAACGTTTCACTTACCCTGCAGGGGCCGTTTTGTTCCCTGGCAGGCGGATAGATCCTGATTTTTCCCCAGTTATCACGGAGTCTCTTACGCTGAACAACCAGTTTTTTCGCTTGTTCGGCATTATTTTGCAACAGTTCCTTATATCGTTTCGCCGCCGGCATATAAAACTGAACTTTATAATCATTTACCATACGATGACTGCAAAAATTATGGATGCTCATCTTCATCGAATCTTTCATCATCCTGACCCATCTGTACGGGATCCCCCCATTTTCTCTTTCGTAAAAACAAGGCGCCACATCATTTTCAAGGATATTATACAGGGCCTGGCTTTCCATGGAGTCCTGGTATTCATGATCCCGGTATTCTTCTCCGCCGCCGATACTCCAGCCGCACTCCGGTGAGTATCCTTCGCACCACCATCCATCCAGAATGCTCAGATTAAGCACACCGTTAATGGCTGCTTTCATGCCCGAGGTTCCGCAGGCTTCCATGGGACGCCGAGGGGTATTGAGCCACACATCAACCCCTTGCACAAGATAACGCGCAACGTTAATATCGTAATCTTCAATAAAAATTATTTTATTACGCAGTTCCGATTTGCATATGTTGTTGACTATATGCTGAATCAGAGCTTTTCCCTCATTATCCATGGGATGGGCTTTGCCTGCAAAAATTAACTGTACAGGATAATCGGCAGAGGTTATAATCTGTTTTAAACGTTCAAAATCACGAGTTAGCAGGTCGGCTCTTTTATAAGTCGCGAAACGCCTGGCAAAACCGATTGTAAGCGCATCAGGATCAAGCATGTTTTCCAGTTCCTGCATCTCCGCTTTTGACGCATTACGGCGTTCATACTGCTGCCGCATCCTTTTTCTGCAAAAATTTATCAAGCTCAAACGGTTCATCGAATGAGCGCGCCACAACTCATCATCATAAATATTGTCGATAGATGCCTGAATATCGGCATCATGGGGATGTTCGCACCAGTTTTGTCCAAGATAATTCTCCAATACAAGAAAATTCTCCTTTGAAAGCCAGGAGGTAATATGTACCCCATTGGTTACATGCGTAATCGGCACTTCATCTTCAGGCACACCCGGCCATAGATCCTTCCACATTCGGCGTGAAACTTCCCCGTGCAGTTTACTTACCCCGTTGCAGTCCTGTGCCATGCGCAAGGCGAGGACAAACATTGATAAAGGTTGTTCCGCCTCCGATCCGGCGCATTGCCCCCAGGATAGCATCTCCTCAACTTTAACACCTATCAGTTCCTCAAGGGGTTTGAGATAGGGCCTGACCATGTCGGCAGAAAACTCGTCATAACCGGCAGCAACAGGTGTATGCGTTGTAAAGACAGTGGTGCGAGGTATAATCTCCAGGGCTGTTAGCAGATCTATATTCTTTTGCGAGATTATTTGAATTATGCGCTCTATACCGGAAAATGCTGCGTGTCCTTCGTTCAAATGACAAACCAAAGGCTCAAGTCCCATGGCATATAAAGCGCGCGTACCGCCTATTCCAAGGAGAATTTCCTGCGCCAGGCGCATCTTCTGACCACCTCCGTAAAGCCGGGCCGCTATATCGCGGACATTGGGGGAATTTTCAGGAAGATCAGTGTCGAGTAGAAGAAGAGTAACGGAACCTGCAATTAATTGCCATACAGCAACATGAATCTCACCTTCAGGGCCATGTACAATTACCCGTACTTCATTGCCATTACCATCCAAAGCTCTTTCCAGGGGCAAATGAAACAAATCTGTTTCAGGGTACTCATCCTGCTGCCATCCGTTCTGGTCAAGATACTGGCGAAAATAGCCCTGCCTGTATAAAAGCCCCACACCTGTCAGAGCAAGACCCATACCAGAGGCCGCTTTTAAGT
>JAERRQ010000407.1 GCA_016735355.1 Desulfobacterales bacterium
ACTTTCATGGCACAACCATTTATTTTGTATGTTATTTTGTATGTTATTTCATCTAACGTCATCTTTTTCTTCATCATCCTGTTCATCTTTTAATCCTGAATATCCTGATTCAGACAATAAAGAAGCCCATAGCGTGTAAATAAACATCTTCAACTTCAGGTTTAAATCAAAAAGAGTTATTCATTGTGCGTTGCAGCGCGTGCCAGTCCTTAAACCATTTAACAAAATTTTTAATGCCGGTTTCCAGGGGTGTTGAAGGTGTAAAGCCTACATCCCGTGTAAGGTCGTCTATGTTTGCGTATGTTGCTTTAACATCGCCGGCCTGCATTTCCATAAAGTTTTTTTGGGCTTTTTTGCCGATTACCTTTTCTATTGTTTCGATAAAATCCATTAATTTTACGGGCTGGTTGTTTCCGATGTTATATATTTTATATTTTGCGTATGAAGTACCGGGGTCGGGAGAATCTCCGCTCCATTTCAGGTTAGGTTCGGGAATTTTATCAATCACCCGCACAACTCCTTCGACAATGTCATCTATGTAGGTAAAATCCCGCTGCATATTGCCATTATTGAAAATTTTTATAGGTTTATTCTGAAGAATAGCGTCCGTAAAAAGAAACAAGGCCATGTCCGGCCTGCCCCAGGGGCCGTAAACTGTAAAAAACCTTAGCCCGGTGCAGGGCAAATCAAATAGATGGCTGTAGGTGTGTGCCATCAGTTCGTTGGTTTTTTTTGTAGCGGCATACAAGGATACAGGGTGATCAACATTGTGGTGAACCGAAAAAGGCATTTTGGTATTTGCGCCGTAAACTGAACTGGAGGATGCAAAGACCAGGTGCTTTACATTGTAATGGCGGCAGCATTCCAGCAGGTTGACAAAACCGGCCAGGTTTGAATTAACATAAGAAGCGGGATTTTCAAGAGAGTAACGGACACCGGCCTGGGCTGCCAGATTAACTACAATATCAAAATGATTATTTTTAAATATATTTTCAAGCCCGGCGGCATCAGCAAGGTCTGTTTTAAAAAATGAGAAGTTATCAAACGGTTCTAATTCTTCCAGCCGGGCTTTTTTAAGTTTTACATTATAGTAGGTGTTCAGGTTGTCAAGTCCGACGACCTTAAAGCCATCCTTCAAAAGACGCAGGGCCAGATGAAAACCGATAAATCCGGCGGCTCCGGTGACTAATATTGGAGTATCAGGGTTCATGTTTTAAATTTCCCCTCATTTTTTGGCATCCTTAATATCACTTTAAAAGTACTTTACACTTTTTTGTAAAAAATAAACATATCTGTGTTTATCTGTGTGCATCCGGGTCCCATTGTTGTTTAAAAAGTGTCAACGACAAATGAACGATGCCCATTTTTTATAATATTTCCTTTGTCCGTAGGGGCACAAAATTTTGTGCCTTTACCCCAAAAAAAACCAATTTTATCTACCAATACTCAAATAGGTAAAACCGAGTTTTTCCATCTCTTTCGGGTCGTAGATATTTCTGCCATCAATGATAACCGGCTTTTTTAAAAGTACTTTAACTGCACGCAGGTCAAGATTTCTGAATTCGTCCCATTCCGTCACCACAATCAGCGCATCGCAGTCTTTGATAGCTTCATAGGGACTTTCGAAGAATTCAACATCATCAAACACCTGTTTTGCATTTTCCATGGCAACCGGATCATACGCTTTTATTGTTGCACCTGCATTTTGAAGCTCTGTTATTATCCGGATTGAAGGGGCTTCCCTGACATCATCAGTTTTAGGTTTAAAGGAGATTCCCCAAATGGCTATGGTGCTGTTATTTATTTCTGATACGGATTTAAGTTTTTCCACAACAACAGTTTTTTGTTTTTCATTAATTCTGTGTACCGCTTCAAACAAATCAGCATCGCAGCCATACTCTTTCAAGGTTGCGATCAGCGCTTTGACATCCTTGGGAAAGCAGCTTCCGCCATAACCGATGCCGGCATGCAGGAAACGTGAACCTATTCGCCCGTCCAGACCGAGTCCGCGAGATACGGCCTTGATGTCTGCTCCGGTTTTTTCACAGAGATGGGACAACTGGTTCATAAAACTAATCCTGGTGGCAAGCATGGAGTTGCTTGCATATTTGATTAATTCAGCGCTTTTAATGCAGGTCACCATAATCGGCCTGTCTGTTCTGGCAACTGATCGGTAAAGGGAGGTAAGCATTTCTTCCGCGCGGGGGCTGTCTGTTCCGATTATTATTCTATCCGGATTTTCAAAATCTTTTACTGC
>JAERRQ010000220.1 GCA_016735355.1 Desulfobacterales bacterium
GTTATTTTTTACTGATGTAATACCTTGATTTTTCAAGGCTAACAGCTCAACTTGGGTTCTTCTTACCTGTTACCCAGATATAATCGGCGAATGTCAATTTTACCTTGCTGCCCGCAGGCGCCAAAAAAATAGTCCTGAAGGGCGCTTGGATATGCTTCAATCGGGTACGCTCAAAAGCCCTGTTCGGCACTCCGAATTTCTCTTTTATATGGCCATTACCCACTATCACAACCATTATATCATCCTTCAGGTTGCCGGCCACAGCTTCGGCCATGGCATCTTCCCATACGCACTGGGCCGCATAAAAATTCTCAAAATTTTCTCTTCCCTTGATATGGTGATGACTGAAAATTTTTTTCACATATTCCCGGTGGGCTGTGTTTGAAGTGTCAATCTTTTTGGGAAGATATTTTTTTTCAAAATCAGAGAGATTTTCTATTCCGCCGACAGCTATCTTTGGAGGAATATTAAAGGGGATATTAATACCAACAAGTCTTATATTTTTTTCCTTTAAAAACTGAAGAATACCGGAATAGAGTTTAAAATCAAACCGCCAGTTTGCATACCAGTGGGATTTTTCGATAAAAGATTGTTCGTCCAGATCACCCGCAGTCCACTGATCGAGTATCTTTCGGTACGAACGATCAAAAGCCTCCATGCCTACGGTCATATCATGATGTTTTTTATACAGAGCCTTGATCAGCTTGAGTTGAACAGTGTGATGCACAGGGTCGGTATGCCTTTCACCTATATATATTATCCGCACCCTGTTTAAATCCGATACAAGCTCTTCAAAAGATATGGTTCCACCTGTTTTTGCTGAAATTATTTCACCGGCTTTAAAAGTTCCCGGTAAATCCGTGATTGTCAGTCTTTTCATTCTTGCTCCGCAGCCCGGCAGGCAGATTAACAAACAAAGAGATAGCAGTATAGAACAGAGCGCCGCATTATGATTTTCAATGTTTTTCATATTAATGCGCCTCGGCCCAGTTTTTGCCGGCGTCCAGATTTACTTTCAAGGGTACCTTCAGGTCCATAACATGCTCCATAATTTCCTTGACAAGTTCCCCGGACGCGTCCAATTCCTCCGGAGGTGTTTCAAAAATGATTTCATCATGCACCGACAAAAGCATGGCCGCTTTCAGACCCTTATCCTTGAATGCCTGCCTTACATTTATCATGGCAAGCTTGATCAAGTCGGCGGCGGTTCCCTGGATGGGTGTATTAATGGCGGTACGTTCAGCATACTCCCGCAGTGTCTTTTTCGGGCTGTCAATATCCGGCAGCAGGCGGATCCGGCCAAGGAGGGTGGATGTTGTTTTTGTTTTGCCGGCCGCTTCAATGGTTTCGTCTATAAAACGTTTAACGCCTTTATACCTTGCAAAATAACTATCAATATATTGTTTTGCCATCTTGCGGCTTATATTCAGTTCTTTGGAAAGGCCATAAGGGCTCATACCGTAAACAATACCAAAATTGATTGTTTTGGCCTGCCGACGCAAATCCGGTGTAATAAAAGACGGAAAAACCTGGAATACCTCGGCAGCAGTGCGGGTGTGGATATCCTCCTCATCCATAAAAGCCTTTATCAGGATATTATCATCAGAATAATGTGCCAGTATTCTTAATTCTATCTGGGAATAATCGGCAGCAACAAGCATCCACCCCGGCTTGGGAATAAATACTTTCCGTATCTCCACGCCTTCATCTCCGCGAACAGGGATATTCTGAAGATTCGGTCTGGAACTGCTCAGGCGGCCTGTGGCGGTGACAGTCTGGTTGAAAGATGTATGTACACGCCCGGTTTCAGGGTGGATCAGGCCGAGCAGGGCATCCGTATATGTAGATTTTAGCTTTGCCAGGGTTCTGTACTTTAAAACCAGATCAGGCAGTTCATGCATTGGCGCCAGCTTTGTCAGCACATCTACATCAGTAGAATAAGCGGTTTTCTTCTTGGTTTTTTTTTGAACAGGAAGATCCAGTTTTTCAAATAATATGCTGCCGAGCTGCTGTGAGGAGTTGATATTGAACTCTTCCCCGGCCGCCGAAAATATATCCTGCTTCAGAATTGTAAGCCGTCCCGCAAATGATGTTGAAAGGCTTTGCAGCCTCTCTATGTCAACGCATATTCCCTGCATCTCCATATCCTTTAACACAGAAACAAGGGGCATCTCCACTTCATCCATAAGTTTATCAAGGCCGGCCTGCTTAATCTCTTTTTTTAGCACCTCACAGGCCATAAGAGTGATATCGGCATCTTCACACGCGTATGGAATTCCTTGTTCCAGGGGGACAGATGCAAATCCGTTTTTATCCCCATTTTTGGCATCTTTTACGTTTTTTATAACATCCGCATAGGAGATAGTTTTGTGATCAAGAAAATCGAGAGCTATCTGATCAAGGCTGTGCGCTCTTTTTGAGGGATTAAGAAGATAGGATGCCAGCATGGTATCGAAAACCACACCTGCCAGATCGACCCCATGACGGGCAAGAACAATCCAGTCATATTTTATATTCTGACCGATTTTTTTTATTTCGGGATTCTCCAAGAGTTGTTTCAATTGCCCCAAAACATATATTTTGTCAAGCTGCTCCGGAGCGCCCGGGTAATTATGACCGCATGGTATATAATAAGCCTCATCCGGTTTTATGGAAAAAGACAACCCAACAAGATCGGCCTGCATGGCATCCTTTGAGGTTGTTTCCGTATCCAGAGCGAAAATATCCGACGCTTCCAGGCGCTCTTTAAGAAGGAAGAGCTCATCTTCAGTATAGACGCCATGGTAATTTTTTTTGGAAAGATCGGTTTTTTTTGGAAAGTCCTGCTGCAACCTCCTGAACTCGAGTTCCTTAAACAGTTCAGCCAGGATTTCATTATCAGGGGATCTGTATTTATAGTCTTCAGGCAAAAATATCAAAGGCACATTCCGGTCTATAGTCACAAGATCTCTGCTTAAAAAAGCCTGATCCTTGAATTCAACAAGCTTCTCATGCTGCTTTTTTTTGGTGATTGTATCGACCTGTTCATATAACCGGTCCATACTGTCGAAGCTTTTTATAAGTGAAATAGCCGTCTTTGGTCCAATGCCCGGAACACCCGGGATATTGTCCGCCTTATCCCCGGAAAGGCCCATTACGTCTATCATTTGCAACGGTTCAAGACCGAACTCTTTTCTTACCGTATCCGCATCCGTTGTTTTCTCCTTCATAGGATCCCAAATCATCGACCTGTCTGTAACAAGCTGAACAAAGTCTTTGTCCCCTGTCACCATTACTACCTTAAATCCCTTATCCTCAGCTTTTTGGGCGGCGGTTCCGATAAGATCATCCGCCTCGAACCCCTCAAGCTCCATAACCGGAATATTAAAGCCCCTTGTGATATTTTTAATATAGGGAATTTGTAAAACCAGGTCTTCCGGCATTGGAGGCCGATTGGCCTTGTAATCCTCATAGATTTTATGTCTGAAGGTAGGCCCCTTGACATCAAAAAAGAGAACCATATATTCCGGCGCACGCTCTTTTATCAGTTTTATCAACATCCTGGTAAAACCAAAGGTTGCATTAGTAGGCAAACCCCTGGAATTGGAAAGCCCCCTGACCGCATGATATGCGCGGTAGATATAAGCACTCCCGTCTATCAAATAAATGGTCTTTTCGCTATTCATAAAATATATATCCGCTTAATGTTCATAATGTATATGGGGTAGGGGTTCAAAATCTTGAACCCCTACTCCGACGACCGATAACGCAGTGAAATTCTTTATGTGACAATCTATATATCCGGCAGAATTAAATTCCAGTAAGCGGCAGAGCGCTTGTCAAGAATGCCGGGCGGTCGATTATTAAAGGCATGCCGGAACTGCCGGTCGGTAAAATATCGGCGCATAACCGGAATATCAGTATCCAGACAATATTGCATAAAGTACACAAGAAAGCGATCAACATCATGAACCACTTTTTCCGGAGGCTCAAACCAGTTCACGCGGCGGGCTATTTGTTTAAGCTCGTTATTCATTATGGTCATGACGGATTCCATTCGTTGTTTTTCCTATAATTCCCATGGGCAATATTTCAGGAATATTTGAGAGATTGCACTCTTTCACCATGCTGGATAAGGAATGTTTAATTTTATCAGGCAAGGTCATAATATTCCCATCCTGAAAGCAGGATAAAGCCTTCAAAGTAAGGATTGCGTTGTATTGCCGGCCATAAATTGCCTTTGCTGCGCCGAGGCCATCCTCCAAAGTCATAGTACTGTTATTAATGATTGTATAAATGTCAATATAGTCTTTGGCTTCTGCGCGTTGGCTTATAACGGCACACTTCATACCGAAAAGGTCCATCAAGGAAGCGACTAAAACACCGTTGTCCGCTGATTCCGGAGGGTTAATCTGCCCAAGCTGCAAGCCTCCGAAGAAACTTAATTTAACCGGAATATCAAAACCTGTGACCTGCATCAATACGGTCAAGGTATTACGACTCTCCTGCAAACGCCTTGAATTTGCCAAAAAAGGCATTTCGCGCATCAATTCATCCGAGCTGAAGTCTTTATTTGTGAAAAAATCAAAATCGACAGACTCACGATGAGCGAGACGCAAAGCAATTGCCGTGCCGCCATACAACACAAAATGTTTTGATAACTTTGCCAGGGTCAACCAGATTGCCAGTTGTGCCCCAGGCAAAATAGATAATTGAAATTTTTTCATGTATAGATGTAATCTTATCATTCTACTCGTTATTTCTCAAGGCGAAAAGATCAGGGGAAACAGGGGGTAGGGGTTCAAAATCTTGAACCCTACGATCAGGGTTCAAAATCTTGAACCCCTACTTCGCAGAATTGGCGCTTGCGTTTGTATCTCGATTTGTATTATATTTATCAATTATACTTTTTGGAACTGGAATTTAAAAATCGGATGGTTTCCTGTTAATGAAAAAAATGGACCGACAATCACCTCTTGAAAAAAGGATAAAAAGACACGTTGCTGCAAGGGAACATGTTTTTTTTGTTGCAACAACTCCCGGGTTTAAAAGTGTCTGCTTTAAGGAATTATTTAATATTCATGGCTCCATTAAAGAGATAAATATGGTGAATGGCGGTGTTGAGTTTAAAGGTCGTTTGCAGGATTGTTATAAAGCAAACCTGTTTCTCCGCACCGCCAACAGGATTCTCATGCGCATAGGGAAGCTGAAAGCAACCAATTTCAGGATACTGGAAAAAAAACTTGTAAATTTTCCGTGGGAACTTTTTTTGCCGGGTACACCCGGAAATAATAGTCAGCCTGAAATAAGTGTCACTTCTATACACTCCAGGCTGTATCATAAAACAGCGGTTGCGGAATGCTTCAGAAAATGCATAACAAACAGGTTTAACAATGTGCCTGGCTGTCAAGCAGGGAACATTGATTATTTAAAACAGCATCTTTTTGTCAGAATTAAAGATGATAATTTTATTATATCTCTGGACAGCAGCGGAGAACTTCTCCATAAAAGGGGAGTTAAAAAATATAAAACCAGAGCGCCGATTCGTGAAACAATAGCATCCGCGGCTTTGATGCTTGCAGGATATGAGGCCGGAGAACCTTTGATTGATCCTTTGTGTGGTTCCGGAACTTTTTCGATTGAAGGGGCTATGTTGTCGTCAAATATTCCGGCCGGCTGGTTCAGGGAGTTTGCTTTTATGGGGTGGCCATGTTTTAAAACTGAACAGTGGGCTTATATAAAACGTGAAGCAGAAAAAAAAATTTTCCCTTTAAACGAATTCTGCGTTTTTGCCTCAGATATAGATGACCGCCATTGCCGCAGGTTGAATGATACTTTAAAATTACATAAGTTATCCTCCATAGTGAGAGTTGAGAATAAAGATTTTTTCAGGTTTTCACCTTCCCACATCTTTAAACATACCGGGATTGTTACGATAAATCCTCCCTATGGTCTGCGTCTGGGCAATAAAAATGAGAGTATAAAACTGCTTGGGAATATTATCAATAAACTTTCAACAAGTTATGCGGGATGGAAATATGCGCTTATTGTTCCACGGAATTCCGTTACTGATAATGTTTTATCCAACAGCTCATCACATCAATTTTGCCACGGTGGTCTTGATATGATTTTACTTACTGGAAAAGTGATTTAAGGAATCCGGAGAAAATATACGTAACCGTTAACTGTAAACCGACAACTGTGAACGGTTACAATTTTACTTCAGAATGGCTAAAAAAAAGCCGCTTTTCTTGCGAAAAACAGCCTCTTTATTATTTTATTGGCTGGGAGACCAGGATTCGAACCTGGGTTGACGGAGTCAGAGTCCGTAGTCCTGCCGCTGGACGATCTCCCAAAATTTTTTCTGTTTATTATACAAAAAAGGTTTAGAGTCAAGCTAAAAAGCTTTGACGTGTATAATTATAAAGTAAAAATTAAGAATTATGAGTAATCTGTTTTTTCAAAAAGCCGATCCGGCATATTTGGATTTCCAGTATTTAGAGGATCTTTCCACAGCATACTGGTATTCTGAAATTTTGTTTGCATCTATAGAACTGAAGCTTTTCATGTTTCTGGATCAAGGGGCCGCAACCATAGAATCTCTTGCTGAAGCTGCAGGGTGCAGAAAAAAAAGGCTGAAGCGCCTTCTTAATGTCCTGGAACGTCTCAACCTTGTTCATTATCGGGAGGGTAAATTTTGCAACAGCCAGTCTGCGGGAATCTACCTGGTGCCCGGGAAGAGCGGATATATGGGTGATTTTTTTTTGTATCGCTCTTATATGAAGCCCAGGTGGGAGGCTATTGTTGATCAGGTTGCATTAAAAAGCAGGCAGGCGCCTCCGGCCGCCGCCCAGGACGATAATTATGAAAAAAAGACCTTCGAATATGTCCGGGCGATGGATACCCTTGCAAAGCAGAAAGCCTTTGAAATCATTGAACTGCTGAAAGAAATCCGGTGGGAGACGCCTTTTCTCGACATAGGCGGGGGAGCAGGCGCTGTGAGTCGGGCTGTTATAAAAACCAGGCAACGCGGAGGAGCTTTGCTTTTTGAGATCCCTGAAGTAATCCAGGCCGCAAAAAGGATATATCCTGATGAATCTTCGTGGGAGCGAATCGATACAATTGAGGGGGACTTTCGTAATTACAGGTTTGATTCCGGACAAAAATTCGGAATGATACTTATGAATAATTTTTTACATGCTTATGGCAGTGATGACGCTTATGATTTGCTGTTAAAGGCGATTGATCTGCTCCTGCCGGATGGCCTGCTCGTTATACACGATTATTTTCCGGACAGGGTAGGGCGTTCTCCTAATAAAGGCGCGCTGTATGACCTTAGCATGTTGCTGAATACATATAACGGAGCTTGTCATGACGCTTCCATGATATCGGAATGGCTGAAAAAAGCCGGGATAACCAGGGTAGCCATTCGGGATCTTGGCACCGATTCTTCGGTTATTCTTGGAAGCAGAAAAGATATCGGCCTTAATTTGGAGACCGGCTATGAAGAATGGGCATACAAGGCTGTCAGGGCCGGTTTTACCAAAGCTGTTTTTCTTCCTGTTGAAAAAATCGTGATCGGGGACTGGGTCAGAAAAAAATGCCGGTTCGGATGCGCTGTTTACGGGAAAAACCTTCAGTGCCCACCGTATGGCATGAAGAGTAAAGAAACACAGGATTTGCTGAAATCATACAAATGCTCGCTTCTTCTTGAGGGCTCTCCGCCCGGCAAGGAGTTCCATAACAGACTTCTCTTGTTGGAAAAAAAAGCTTTTCTGGCCGGATACCATAAGGCGCTTGTATTCGGAGCGGGGCACTGCCCGGTTTGCAGCAAATGCCCGGAAGACGATATCTGCAGATATCCTGAAAAAGCCCGTCCTTCCATGGAAGGATCAGGGATAGATGTTTATTCAACAGCAAAAAATGCCGGGATAAGTCTTAAACCTGTTACAGGCAGAAACCAGTATGTAAAATATATCGGCCTCTTGCTTTTGGAGTAAAAAATGCGTATTTTACTTGTTCAAGTCCCGAGTTCTCATATGGGTGCCGGAGAAAAAGTATATCCTCTCGGTCTTTCCAGACTTTCGTCCTTAATTCCGAAAGAGCATGCAAAATGGGCTCTTGATATGAATATTTCTCCGGATCCATGGCCGGAATTAAAAGAGATTCTTTTAAATGTCCAGCCGGATATTGTTTCTCTTTCATTCAGAAATATAGATCCCCTGGCCGGTCATCAGGCATCTTATCTCTCTTCTTTAAAAAC
>JAERRQ010000257.1 GCA_016735355.1 Desulfobacterales bacterium
TCAGCCATGCCGCATAAGGTGAATCCTATTGATTTTGAAAATTCCGAGGGAAATGTAGGGATTGCAAATGCCATTTTTGATCATCTTGCAATGAAACTGCCGGTGTCACGGCTCCAGCGTGACCTTACAGATTCTACAGTTACCAGAAATATCGGAGTCCCTTTTGGCCATACCCTTATTGCCTTTAAATCACTTTCAAAAGGTCTGAACAAATTAATTTTAAATGAGGATGTAATCAAGAAGGATCTGGATAAAAACTGGGCAGTTATAGCAGAGGCAATTCAAACAATTTTAAGGCGGGAAGGATACCCAAAACCATATGAAGCACTTAAGGAGCTGACACGAACTAACTCCGTCATTAATCAGGAAAGTATTTCCGAATTTATTGAATCTTTAAATGTTACCGACTCCATAAAAAATGAATTAAGAAAAATAAGACCGGAAAATTATACTGGTGTGTATGATTTTTAGAGACACATATTAAAAAAAGGTTATTTTGTTCCTGATCTGTGTTTATCTGTGTGCATCCGTGTCCCATTATTTGTGCAAAAACAAAGGGGTTCGAACGAATTCGAACCCCTTTGTTTAAAACTTTAGAACAGACAAAATTTTTAAGCAAACAAATTTTTTAGAATAACCCGCTTACTTTGCCTGTTGCTGTATCAACATCAATTCTTCTGAAAGCCGGGTTGGAACCTGTACCAGGCATCAGGCTTATAGTTCCTGCGCATGGGCAAAGGAACTTGGCACCGGAATAAATCAGAATGTCGCGAATCGGAAGAGTCCAGCCTTTGGGAACGCCCTTAATGACCGGATCGTGTGTCAGGCTGAGATGTGTTTTAACCATCATAGTGGCATAATCGTCGTATTTTGAATCGCCTTCCAGCATCTTTGCCTTTGCTTCGGCTTCCGGTGACCAGGAAACTCCATCAGCGCCATAAACTTCAGTGGCGATTTTTTCAACACGGTCACGGAGTTTCATTTCAAGAGGATAAAGGAATGCGAAATTATTTTCTTCTTCGCATGCTTCGACTACAGCATCTGCGAATTCAAGAGCACCTTCACCGCCAAGCTCCCAGTGTTTGGACTCTGCGCAACGGGCTCCGGCAGTCTCGGCTGCTTTTCTTACAACAGCAGCTTCAGCGTCAGTATCTGTGTAAAAACGGTTTATACATACAACAGGATTGATGCCGGCTTTGCGGATGGTGTTAATATGGTGAACCATATTTTCGCATCCCTGCTCAAGCAGGCCAATGTTTTCCTGAGTATATTCATCAGCAAGAGCTTTTCCGGCTACAACTTTAGGTCCGCCGCCGTGCATTTTCAGGGCTCTGATTGTACTTGTAAGAACTGATACATGAGGTTTCAGGCCGCTAAATCGGCATTTTACGTTCCAGAATTTCTCAAAACCGATATCAGCCGCAAAGCCACTCTCGGTTACATGGTAATCGAAAAGTTTCAGGCCGACGCGATCTGCAATAATGGAGGACTGTCCAACAGCGATGTTTGCAAAAGGACCTGCATGAACCATGCATGGCTGATATTCTGCTGTACACATCAGAGTCGGGTTAATGGTGTTACGCATAAATGCGGTCATTGCGCCGCCTACTTCGAGGTCGCCGGTTGTTACAGGGTTGCCGCTCTTATCAAATGCAACAGTAATTTCGTCCAGACGTTTTCTTAAATCAGCAAGATCTTTAATAACAGCCAGAATAGCCATACATTCGGAACCTACAGCAATACCAAACTTGGACTGCATGGTAAATCCGTCAAAACGACCGCCCATACCAATTACTATATTTCTCAGAGACTGGGCACAAAAATCAATAATCCAGCCTAATTCAACCCGAGTCGGATCCATATCAAGACGACGCATTCCGGTCAGTCTTTTAAGCTGCTCATCATTATAGTTACGCTCATGCTGCATACGGGATGTCATGGCAACCATGGCGAGGTTGTGCGCATTCATGATATCATTGATGTCACCGGTTAAACCAAGAGAAAATTCAGTCATGGGAATAAGAAGAGAATTTCCTCCGCCGGCCGCAGTACCTTTAACGTTCATTGTCGGGCCGCCTGAAGGCTGGCGAAGAGCGCCGCCTACATTTTTGCCGCGCATTCCAAGACCTTCCATAAG
>JAERRQ010000380.1 GCA_016735355.1 Desulfobacterales bacterium
CTGGCATCCACTACAAAAAGAAGAAAATTTCCGATCCGTTTTTCCCTGATTTTTTCCCGAATATCCTCTTTTTTTAAGACTACTGCCAGCCCGTTTTCCTTTTTTCTTTTAAGCTGATGCGGAGCCGCAGCCCGCAGGGTGGCATCCAGAGCAATATCACCGTTTCTGTTTCCGGGTGTGCTTTTGATGTAGCGCCCCTGTTTTAAGGAAACACGGGTACGGGAGCGTCGTCCTGAACCCCGGCGTGAAATCCTGTCCCTTGGGGATACAATCTTTTTTACGGCAAAGGTAGAGCCCACGTCAAAGATCTGTTCAGGAGATGAATTTTCCCCAGGCTGCTCAGGATCATCCGTTTGATCTGCCTTATCCGGTTGCTCACCGGAAGATTGAGGTTCTTCATTTGTTCCGGTTTCAGGCTGTTCATTTTGTTCAGCATCTGATTCTCTATTTTCAGGCGGCTGATCCTGTTCATTTTCGTTGGCATCGTCATTCATATCTTCAGAGGTTTTTTCTTCAGACTGATCCGGGGGAGGTGGTGGAGGCGGTTGTGCATCTCGTGTTCGATGGACGAGCACCCAGGGGGCAATCTTTACAATATCATCCGTGGTGATTTCGAAACGTCCCTGCAATGCGGCATAAGCCCTGGCCGTCTGCTCCATGACAAGGTCTGCCCTATGGCCTGCCACCATATTTTTTGTGCACAGCTCGGAAATAAAAGTTCTTAAGTGCTTGGGGCACCTGACTCCGGCAAGAGATTCCATTGCTGTTGCGATCTGCTCTGCGACCTGATTATTTTCGTTTTCAAACCGGTTCAGAAACCCTTTAAAATCAAGATCAAAACTCTCACGCCGCTGGATCAGCTCAACCCGGTTTTTACATTCCGGATCCCCTGCAACATCAACGCAAAGGCCGAATCTGTCGAGAAGCTGTGGGCGCAAATCTCCTTCCTCAGGATTCATTGTCCCGATCAAAACAAATGAAGCCGGATGCTTAAAGGAAATTCCTTCCCGCTCGATCCGGTTTTCTCCGGAAGCAGCCGAATCCAGGATGATGTCCACGATATGATCGTCTAAAAGATTCACCTCATCCACGTAAAGAATCGACCGGTTGGCATCAGCCAAAACTCCAGGCAAAACAGAGCGTTTCCCTTCCTTTACCGCCAGGCTGAAATCAATTCCACCGACAACCCTGTCTTCCGTAGCATTAAGGGGCAAGGTCACAACCCTGACCTTTTGATGTTTAATTTTATGTGCGGATTCTTTTTCCCTGCACCTTTCACACATTTCGTCTTGATCATCAGGATCGCAAAAACAGGGGCATCCCTCAACCACCCTGATTTCGGGCAGCAAGGCGGCCAAAGCCCGCACGGCAGTCGATTTTGCAGTCCCCTTTTCCCCCCTGATCAGGAGGCCGCCGATCTTCGGGTTAACCGCATTAAGCAGTAATGCAAGCTTTAAGTCTTCCTGTCCGACAATGGCTGAGAATGGATATACTGTTTTAAATATCATATTTTTTTTCTTTAAAATCTGTAATTAAGGCCGCAAATCCAGGTTCGGGGCGGCGCAAGCCAGCCGTCTCCGTAAAGATATTTTTTATCCCCAATATTCTTGACTTCTCCAAAAAACTCCACCTGACCGAACCGGGTTGCTGCCCTGGCCGGACTATACTCAATCCTGATGTTTCCGATAGTCCGTTCCGGCACAGAGTTTTTGTTATCCGAACGGGTATACTGTTTGGATTCATACTTCAAATTTAATATAATGGAAAAATCTTCTACCGGACTGAAGGAAAGATCCGCATACACCCTGTTTCGTGGTTTTGCCGTCAACCAACGTCCGGTATCCTCGTTTATGGCTTTCAGGTATGAATAGGTCGTTTTTAAGGATAAATTTTCCATAATTTTTACGTTTAAAAAAAAATCTCCACCCTTGTACGTCACCTCCCCGAAATTTTCATACCTTCCGATGCCCTTGTCTCCCAGCACATAGGCAATCCTGTCCTTGATCCGGTTATTAAACAAAGAAACTCCAAAGGATAGGCGAGGCGATATTTCGGTAAAAAATGAAAGACTGAAATTGTCGGCAATTTCCATGTCAAGATCAGGATTCGGCTCCTTGGTCCCGGTTTTATCATAGCGCTGGTAAAAAGAAGGGATGTTATTAGTCCGGCTGTAGATAAACGAAAGAGACCATTTGTCTTTTTTATACGAAATCCTGGCCTCCGGATTGACGGTGTTATCAAATTCTGAATAGGCAGTTCCCCGCAGTCCAAAAGAAAAAATTACCGGCAGGGTCTCAAAGGAAA
>JAERRQ010000046.1 GCA_016735355.1 Desulfobacterales bacterium
AGAGACGGAATCATCTCTGGATATTGAAGACTTAATCAGCAAATATGCCTTTGGCAGTGTGGAATAGGAGCTGCATCGAATGACTTTGAACAAAATAATACGGGTATCTCTTTTGCTTCTCTTGGTCGCTTTTGTTGCAATGGCATATGGCCGTCAGCCTTTGGAAACGTTGAAGCCGCCTATTAATAACATTCTCATGATACTTAAAGACCCTCAATACAATGATGCCTGTAAAAAAAACCTGCAACGTGACAAAATTTTTGAAATAGTGCGCGGTTTGTTTGATTTTCCAACAATTACAAAGCTGGCTCTCGGAAAATACAGGAAATCCTTTACACCTGAGCAGCTAAAGGATTTAACCAATGTTTTTACCGACCTCCTTGGCAAAACATATATCAATAAAATGCTTTCGGAATTTAAAGATGAGGAGGTTCTTTATATAGCCGAGGATATGCTGACCAAAAAGAAAGCAATTGTAAAAACCAAAGTAATCCGTGAAAAAGGTGAAATGGCGGTGAACTACCGTATGCATCTTCACGACGGAGTCTGGTCTGTTTATGATGTAAAGGCGGAGGGCGTGAGCCTTGTAAAAAATTACCGCACTCAGTTCAGTCAAATTCTTTTTAAGGAAAAGCCTGAGATATTGATTCAAAAACTCCAGGAAAAATTAAAAGAACAAGAAGCAAAAACCTATGTTCCCCAGCCTTAAACTTTCGTTATCGATTTTGATTCTGTTTTTATGGGGTTCTCCGGCTTCTGTATCTGCGTCGGAAGCTTCTTTGCCGGCCGGCAGTATTATAAATGATAGCGTGCCGGATGATGATTTGACGGACGAAGAGCTTGATCTGCTTGATCTGCTTGATGAAGAGGACGATTCGGAAAACTATCGGATTGCGGATCCTGTCAAGTACTGGAACATTGCCATATATCATTTTAATGACAAGCTTTACTTTTGGGGTCTCAAACCTTTGACTAAAGGTTATATTGCGGTTACATCCAAAAGTATACGTTCAGGGGTGAAAAATTTTTTTTCCAACATTACCACACCAATACGACTTGTGAGCTGTATCCTCCAATTAAAAATTAAAAACGCCGGAACGGAAACTGCCAGATTTGCCATCAACAGCACAGTGGGGATACTAGGGTTTGGAGATCCTGCAAAAAAATATTACGGCCTGAAACCGAAAGATGAAGACCTCGGCCAGACATTTGGATTTTATGGTATAGGGAATGGTTTTTATATAGTCTGGCCGTTTTTTGGGCCCTCATCCATGCGTGATTCAGTCGGCATGATTGGTGATATGTTTCTTGACCCTATATTTTATGTTAAACCCCGGGAAGCGTCCATAGGAATTACAAGCTATAAAACAGTAAACGAAACATCTTTTAAAATAGGTGATTATGAAATCCTTAAAGCCGCAGCGATAGACCCTTATGAAGCCCTGAAGGATGCATATATACAAAATCGCAAAAAAAAAATAAATGAATGAGGAGATTTAATGAAAGTACTGGTCAGTGATAATCTCGGTGAAATCGGGATTGAAATGTTTAGGAAAGAAGAAAATATTGACGTTGATGTTAAAACAGGGCTGGCTCCTGATGAATTAAAAGATATCATCTCCGGATATGATGCGCTGGTTATCAGAAGCGCAACCAAAGTAACCGAAGAACTTCTTGAAGCCGCAACCAGCTTGAAAGTAGTAGGCCGGGCCGGCATAGGACTTGATAATGTTGATATTCCCGCAGCTACAAAACGAGGCGTGGTGATTATGAACACGCCTGGTGGCAATGTGATCACTACTGCCGAGCATGCCATCGCCATGATTCTCTCACTGACACGCAATATACCGGCAGGCACTTCATCATTAAAGAGCGGTCTGTGGAACAAAAAAAAGCTGCAGGGCAGAGAGGTCTATAACAAAACATTGGGATTGATCGGTTTTGGAAAAATCGGTTCAATAGTTGCAGATCGCGCTCAGGGTCTTAAGATGAAGGTTATAGTATATGATCCCCTTGTTACTCCTGAGTTAATTGAAAAAGCAGGCCTTGAACCAGTTTCTATGGAGGAGCTTTACAGCAGATCCGATTATATTACTATTCATGTTCCAAAAATGAAAGAGACTATCGGCATGCTGAATGAAGAGGCCTTTAATCGGATGAAGGACGGTGTAATGCTGGTAAATTGCGCACGTGGCGGGATTGTTGAGGAAACAGATCTTTATAACGCCATGAAATCCGGTAAAGTGGCAGGCGCTGCCCTGGATGTTTTTGAATCCGAACCTCCAGGAGAATCGCCTCTTTTTGAATTCGACAGGTTTATATGTACTCCCCATCTGGGCGCATCCACCAAAGAGGCCCAAACAAATGTAGCAGTTGCGGTTGCAGGCCAGATAATAGAATATTTGAAAAACGGAACAATACTTAATGCCGTCAATGTTCCTTCTGTTACAGGAGACCTGCTTGACAAATTGGGTCCATTTTTGACAATCGCAGATCGTATGGGCTGCTTGCAGTCACAGCTTATAGATGGCCCTTTAAAAGAAGTTGTTATTGAATATCGCGGCGATTTCCAGGGACTAGATATGTCTCCGGTATCGACTGCGGCTTTAAAAGGAATTCTTTCTTCAGCCGTTAAAGATGATGTGAATTTTGTTAATGCAAGTGCTATTGCAAAAGAAAGAGGTATAAAGGTTCTGGAAACCTCCAGCTCTGAATCCGAAGACTATATAAATCTGATTACCATTAAAACAATAACGGCCAGTAATACAACTACTGTTGCAGGTACTATCGTCGGCAAACATGATCCGAGAGTTGTAAAAATAAATAATTTCAGGCTGGAACTTATTCCAAGGGGGCACCTGGCTTTGATACATAATATTGATAAGCCCGGCGCCATAGGCAGCATTGGAACAGTTCTGGGTGAGCATAAAATTAATATAGGAAGGATGCATGTGGGTCAGGAAGAGGATGGTGAAAGAAATATTATATTTCTGCGCACAGACACTCCTTTTACTGATGAAGTGATAAAATGCCTCAGGAGCCTGCCTTTGGTTAAGACGGTAATTCCTCTTGAGCTTTGATTTTTTTGAACGGGAGATAAATATGTCCGATGAAAAAGGGTTTGTATTAAAAGGGGATAAACCGGCAGAAACTCAAAAGGATGTGATGCCGGGGATTAATTTTTCTACATTCATAATGTCCTTGAATGCATCTGTTCTGGTAAGTTGTGGTATAATGGATGATCCTGTGACCGGAGAAAAAAATAAAAACCTGGTTATGGGTAAACAGACCATAGATGTTTTGAGTATGCTGCAGGAAAAAACTATGGGTAACTTGACCTCTGAGGAGGACAATCTGCTTAAACACCTCCTCTATGAACTGCGTATACTTTATGTCAAACAACAATAGAAGATCTGGTTTTAGCACCTTACTCCTGAAACGCTGTCATAAAAAACAAGAAAATTATAATGAAAAATTATAGCTTTAACTTGATAAATGTGTAGGGGCAGAATCCATTTCTGCCCTTTATGAATATGCCGGATATGGACAGGGCGGATATGGAATCCGCCCCTACGGTGGTTATTTCAATGATTCCATGAATATGGTTTTAGATATAATTCATAATGATTATTCCTCAAGAGCCTCTTATTGATGCTTCAGGGCGGATCAAGGTTTTTTCACCGGCCAAAATCAATCTTTTTTTACATATTACAGGAAAAAGACCGGATGGATTTCATGATCTGGTCTCCCTGATGTGCTGCATTAACCTTTACGATACACTCTATATCAATTTGGGCGCTGCAAAGACAGCCCTTACCTGCACCTATCCCGGAGTTCCATTAGATAAAAAAAACATAGCCCTTCAAGCCGCAAACGCCTTCCTCAAGGCAATAGATATTGATGAAAAAGTTGGAATTCATATAATAAAACGAATACCTGTCGGTGCAGGCCTGGGCGGAGGCAGCAGCAATGCCGCCGCAGTTCTTCGGGCCTTGAATCATTATTATGATTATCCTTTTTCCAAAGATGAATTAATTTCAATTGGGCTCTCCCTTGGAGCCGATGTACCTTTTTTAATTTTCCGTAAACCTGCCATTGTTTCCGGGATAGGTGAAAAGATAGAATCGTTTTTTGGTTTATCAAACAGGTATCTTTTATTGATATATCCGGGCTTAAGCATATCGACTGCGGAGGTATTTAAAAAATACGATTTAAGATTGACAAAAATTAAAAAAAAAATTAAACTTAAGTTTTTATTAAAGGGCAACGTCAAAATTGAGTCCTTGTTATGGAACGATCTTGAAGGAGTTGCGGCGGCGGGGTATCCTGAAATATCTTATGCAAAAAAGGCTCTTTTGAGTCAGGGTGCGCAAGGGGTACTTATGACAGGAAGCGGATCCGCCGTTTTTGGCCTTTTTTCTGATTTTCCTAGAGCAAAAATAGCCCATGATGCCCTTTCGCATAATATTAACTGGAAGCTTTTTCTTACTGAGCTGATTGTTTAGGGGCACGATGCATCGTGCCCCTACAATAAATATACTGGGGCGTCGTCAAGTGGCAAGACACAGGATTTTGGTTCCTGCATTCGGAGGTTCGAATCCTCCCGCCCCAGCCATATTATGTTTTGGGAAAATATTTCTATATGGATATGTTAATTTTATAAATGGAATGACCTTATGAATGGAATGTCATTATTTGCTGGAAATTCAAATTCCGATTTAGCAAAAAAAATATCTGTTTACCTTGATAAGCCTCTTGGCTCAGCCACGGTTAAGACCTTTAGCGATGGTGAGATTCAGATTGAAATCAAGGAAAATGTAAGGGGAAAAGATGTTTTTTTGCTTCAGTCTACCTGTGCTCCCGTAAATGACAACCTGGTAGAACTGCTACTAATGCTGGATGCTTTCAAGCGTGCTTCGGCCAGCAGAATTACAGCCGTAATCCCTTATTACGGGTACGCAAGGCAGGACAAAAAAGTCGCGCCTAGGGTACCTATCAGCGCAAAATTGATCGCAGATTTATTGACCGCTTCAGGTGCCACCAGGGTGATTACTATGGACCTGCATGCCGGCCAGATCCAGGGTTTTTTTAATATCCCGGTTGATAATCTTTATGCCGCCCCTGTTATCATTGAATATGTAAAAAAGAATTTTGAGCATGACCTTGTAATTGTTTCACCCGATGCCGGAGGCGCTGAGAGGGCAAGAGCCTTTGCCAAGCGGCTCAAGGCCGGTCTGGCAGTTATTGACAAGCGAAGAAGCGCCCCCAACCAGGCTAAAGCCATGGCGGTTATAGGTAATGTAGAGGGAAAAATAACGATAATTCTTGATGATATGGTTGATACTGCCGGTACATTAACAGAAGCTGCGGCAGCATTGAATGCAAACGGAGCTTGTGAGGTTCATGCCTGCTGCTCTCATCCCGTCCTGTCAGGCCCGGCCCTTCAGCGTATTAATGATTCTGTCTTGAAAAGCCTTTTAGTGACCGATACAATTCCACTAAGTAAAAACGCAGCAGAGTGCGATAAGATCAAGGTGCTTACCATAGCCGACATAGTTGGGGAAGCGATGATCCGATGCCATAACGGAGATTCTGTAACTTCTCTTTTTGTTTAAAAATTTTTTTTCTGAATCTTATATTATTTTAGGAGGTTCTTTTTTTGGATTTTGTTGAATTAAAAGCAAATATTAGAAAAACATCCGGTTCCGCTGTTGCCCGGACTTTGAGAGCTGCCGGGAAAGTCCCTGCGGTGCTTTACGGTCCCTCAATGGATTCGATTTTACTCTCTCTCGATCTTCAGGAATTTGAGACGAGCTTAAAAAAGGGCAAAAAGGGCCTGTCCATTTATAATTTGGCCATTCAGAATGGTGATGCCGTTACCAAGTCTGTAATGATTAAAGAGCTGCAAACCGATCCCATGACAAGAATGTTGCTGCATGTTGATTTTTATGAAATCGCAATGGACCGTAAAATCAAGGTCAATATCCCCGTTGTTCCAACAGGCAAATCAAAAGGTGTGGAACTCGGAGGAATTTTACAGGTAATCAGGCGTGAACTGGAGATATTCTGCTTGCCGAATGAAATTCCCGATTCTTTTGAAATAGACATAACAGATCTTGATATAGGTGATTCTGTACATGTTGAAGATATTCATCCGGATGGAGATATTGAAATTCCGGCGGACGTAAATTTTACAGTTATTACTGTTATAGGGGCAAGGATTGACGAAGAATTAGAGGAAGAGGCCGAAGAAGGTGAAGAAGGCGAAGAAGGGGCTGAAGAAGGAGATACTGCTGAAAGCCGGGGAGATGAGTAATCTTTGGCTGATGGAATCCGCCTTATCATAGGTCTTGGCAATCCCGGCAAACAGTACGAAAAAACACGTCATAATGCCGGCTTCATGGTCATGGATGCTATTGCGGATACTTTCTCGATTGCCATTGCTAAAAAAAAGTTTAATGCCGAATTCGGGCGTGGCTCCATCGAAGGAGTTGAGTCTGTTCTGGCAAAGCCCCAGGCCTTTATGAACAGAAGCGGCCCTCCGGTGCAGAAACTGGCGGCCTATTTCAAAATATCAATTCAGGATATTTTGGTCATTCATGATGATATTGACCTTAATTTAGGAAGAATAAAAATAAAAGAGAAAGGAGGGGGTGGCGGACATAATGGTATAAAATCGCTGATCAGTGCTTTAAATGACGGTAGCTTTTCAAGACTTCGGATAGGGGTCGGACGTCCCGGTGAGCATACGGAAGTTATTGACCATGTTCTTGGCGGATTCACGCATAGAGAGTCTGAAATCATGGAACGGGCCATTGTCAGAGCAAAAGAGGCGGTTGTTACGATACTTTGTAATGGTATCAAGGAAGGAATGAACAGGTTTAACGTAAATATTATTGATTGCTAAAAGATATTTTATTTAAAACGGAGGATGAATATGGAACAAATAATGGGAAATATTCCATTGATATGTACATTAACAGGTATTGCCGGTGTTGTATTTGCTTTAATTCTTGCAGGAGCTGTCAAAGCCGCTCCGGCAGGAGACGCAAAAATGAACGAAATTGCCGAGGCCATCAAGGCAGGAGCGATCGCTTATCTTAACAGGCAGTTGAAAAGTATGGGTATTGTGGGCATAATTATCGCCGCCATACTTTTTTTTGCGCCTGGGTATGGCGCCTGGGCCACGCTGGGCTTTCTCATAGGCGCGGTAGCTTCCTATTTTGCAGGTTATATTGGTATGCGCGTTTCAGTTATTGCTAATGTAAGAACAGCGGAAGCATGCAAAAGCGGTCTTAATGCGGGCCTAAAACTGGCTTTTAGAGGTGGTTCCGTTACAGGAATGATAGTTGCCGGTCTTGCCTTAACTTCATGTGCCGGCCTTTATACCCTTTTGACTGCTCAGGGCGTAGAGGGTGGACATATTACAATTTCGCTTATATCGCTTGGATTCGGCGGTAGCCTTATTTCCATTTTCGCACGTCTGGGCGGTGGTATCTTCACAAAAGGCGCAGATGTAGGCGCAGATTTGGTCGGCAAGGTCGAAGCTGGCATTCCCGAGGATGATCCTAGGAATCCTGCAACAATTGCAGATAATGTTGGTGACAATGTTGGTGACTGTGCCGGAATGGCTGCTGATCTTTTTGAAACATATGCTGTTACCACAGTTGCGGCTATGGTGCTTGCGCATCTTCTTTTTCCAAAAAACGAAACTGCAATAATTTATCCCCTGGTACTCGGCGCTGTCTCAATTGTTGCATCTGCAATCTCGGTCTTTTTTGTCAAACTTAAAGAAGGCGATTCTTACATCATGGGCGCTCTTTACAAAGGAATGTTCGGAGCTGCAATCCTGGCAGGTGTAGCCTTTTTACCTGTAACAAAAAACATGATGGCCGATATCCCCGGTATTTCAGCCATGAGTCTTTATTATTCATGTCTTGTAGGTTTGGTTTTGACCGTTGTAATAGTTATTATTACTGAATATTATACAGGTCTTCGCAAACCTGTTAAAGATATAGCCGAAGCTTCAACGACAGGTCATGGAACCAATATGATCGCCGGTCTGGCTGTCAGCATGCAGTCTACTGCTCTGCCTGTGCTTGCTATTTGTATCGCCATCCTTGCTTCCAGTTATTTTGCCGGACTGTAT
>JAERRQ010000102.1 GCA_016735355.1 Desulfobacterales bacterium
ATATGTATACACTGTGATCCTTTTACAGGTTTTGCGATATTGAACCTGTAATGTTTCTTGATCCAGATTAAAGTAGGTACGCAGGAGCAGAGCGTGACCCCGGTGTCGCAGATAGCCCCGATGCGGGCCATTTTGTATATCATCCTTACGGCCAGGCCTATGGATGCTTCAGTCATATCATCTTCGTTTATATGGCCCGACATGGGATAAACGCTGCCCCAGGACCCCATACACCAGTACAGAGCAGTAACAGGACGGCCGGCATTGGAACCGGCGGAATCGGCCATACACGAAAGCTGGGCCGGCAGGTTGGCGAACAGCAACGTCTCGGGATACATTATCATGGCCAGGGCATCATCGTTCCATGTGGGGTCTACTTCGGTCATATACGCGAGATCAAATCCGCTATGTTCTACGCATATGAAATCAATAAAAAGCTCCATCATGGTCCAAATAGGATAAACAAAAAAATGAGCCTGCCGGAAAGTCGAAGTTCCTTCCTGTACTCCGCCGCCGCATATGGAGCTTCCATTCAGGAAGCCGTTTGAAGGATTGGCAAGACTGAGACCCAGGGAGGGGAAACAGTAAGCATCTTTTACTGTTTCAGTAAATCTGGCCGGTTCCCAGAAACTTATGGGAATCCCGGGCCGCGGAATGCCCAGCGGGGTAGGGCAGACACAAACCGGAGACGTGATCTTGTCATCATCAGGAAGGCCGCTCGGATTTTTCGAGATCTTAACACCGCCTATTTGTATAGGGAAAATGCATTCCCAGCAAACCTCGCTTAAAGGATTGTGAATACTTCCCTTACATACGGCAAAAACATCAGGGCTGTTTGACAGCAACGCTGTCAGGATCAGTATTATTATTTTCGATTTCAATTTCTTTTATCTCCATGTAATTTTTCTGCTGCGATATTAAAGAGGGTAGGGCACGGACTCCAAACCGCCTGATAAAATCTGCAGATGCATAAAAGACGGGCCTTTTAAATAATCCGGAGAGGTCATAACAGGAGCCGCCCGTAATCAGCAGTGTAGACTTATAATCAGCGGCATACGAATTTTGACACCATTGCACCTGTTCTATATCCGTGCCGTCAAAGATCACCAGGATTTTAGAAAAATTCATATATTCAAGAGGATTGAACTTAAACCCTGCAGGATATAAAATCCCGCCTTTGCCGTCAGGGATATCGAAGTCCAGGGTGTATGTCATATCAACGAGAAAGGAATTGTTTTTACCGGCTCTTGGAAGTTTGATGAGATCCGGACTGTAGTTTTTGACCAGAGATTTTATTTTTTTCGGATTAAAATATTTTTTCCAGTCTGTTTGCGCTGCTTTTTGCTTTAGTTCGGCTATGGCATCTTTTTCAGCGATTTTGTATGTTGCTCCGAAGGTTCCAATATTAATTGTTTTAGCAAAACTGTTGTTTGTAAAAACAAAAAGTATAAAAACAAACAAAATAATTTTATTCATAAAATCGGTCCATTTTCTGTTGCATGCTGTCTTGAACTTCCTGTACCGATTTGGTTGTTATGTCGCTGTACCACTCTGACAGATCGATCAGGGAAAAATTGAGCATCTGGAATTCATCTGTAGTGAAGCCTCGGCAATTCGGATTTTTAGGGGCGCCCCAGCCTCCGTCAGATCCAAAGTTTTGTAGTTGAGACCGGCCCTGTTCATTAATTATCCGGCCCAGTTTTGAATGAAAACAGCAGTAGGTTTTTTTATTCTGAACACAGCCGATTAACGGCAGTCGTTTGGAGCAGTATTGACCTACATAATGGCATAATCCTTTTTCTTTTAATTGCGTTAATTGTACTTCCTTACCGTTGCAGATATCCATTGATAATAAAAATGAACTATATTGATCTTTACAACAATTTTTAAATTGAGTTGAAATACCTGACATTCGGCAACGCTTGTCATTACCTGAAAAAATATACAGGGTGCCGAGACAGCCGCCGTCTTCATCTACCGGACCATCGTCTTTTTTGTCGTTTTCTCCTTCCGTGGTATCTTCATCCTCAAAACTGTCCGGATTAAAAGCAGAGCATGGGTGAGGTGAGCATTGTAAAACACCCTCCGAATTGGGAATACAGGCATAATTACCCAAAGGGCATGTCTCTCCGACACAATCAACAGCCTCTAAAGGGCATAAATAGCTATCC
>JAERRQ010000239.1 GCA_016735355.1 Desulfobacterales bacterium
ACGCAAAGTCCTCAAAATAGCTTGCTATTCCTGCGGCTTTGCGCAATCGGATCGTACAAATTCAACCTAAATCTGAGCGCTAATTCTGTGAATTTATTTTTGAGTGAGCCCTAAGGGGAGGGTGAATGACCGGTAATATTATAATTATTGACGATGACACCGATTTTCTTGAAATCTTAAAAATAAAATTGACCGAAATAGGATATAAAAACATCATACTTGAGGATGATCCTGTAAAAGCTGCCTTGATTTTTGAGGAAGACGAAATTTTTGATATTGCCCTGATTGATATGACAATGCCCGGTATGAATGGGATAAAACTACTTGAGATAATAAAAAACACCAGTCCCAACACCGAGTGTATAATGGTAACCGCTGTGAATGAAGCCAGGACCGCGGTGGAATGCTTAAAAAAAGGAGCATACGATTATCTTGTCAAACCTGTTTCTAAAGATGACCTCCTTTCGGCAATTAATCGGTCAATGGAAAGAAAGCGGCTGCTCGATATTCTTGATATTGAAAAAAAGAAGACCTTGCCGAAATTAATAAATGTAAAAGCATTTAAATCTATTATAACAAGGTCGCATAAGGTTTTTAAGATATTGAAGGAAACAGAGCTGCACGCCCTAAGTGATGTCCCTGTTTTAATTACAGGAGAAAGCGGCACCGGCAAGGAACTTTTGGCCAGGGCTATTCATAATGTAAGTGCAAGATCAAAATTTCCATTTACCCCGATCAACATGGCTTCCATATCCGGCAATCTTTTTGATGCCGAGTTTTTCGGCCATACAAAAGGTGCTTTTACAGGTGCGGATAAAAATCGTTCAGGCCACCTTGAATACACAAACCATGGAACACTTTTTTTGGATGAAATCGGCACCTTGTCACTCGAACTCCAAGGGAAATTACTTAGAGTACTCCAGTCCGGAGAATATATCAAGTTAGGGAACAGCATGCAGCAAAAAGTTGATATCCGCTTTATTGCAGCCACGAATGAAGACCTTGATATATTGATGGACAAAAAGATGTTTCGCAAGGACCTATATTACCGTCTTAGAGGGGGGTGGCTTCACCTTCCGCCCCTCCGTGACAGAAAAAATGACATACCATTGTTAATCAATCAATTTTTAAAAGAGTTTTCCGGTAATTCCGGTAGTCGTTTTGTTGACGAAGAAGCAATCTCTTTACTTATAGATTATGATTATCCAGGAAATATCAGGGAACTCAAAGCGATTGTTCAGGCTGCCGTAAACCTGGCGCAAGGAAAAAATATAACCACAAATTTTCTTCCAAGGCAAATGCGGATTAAAAAAACAAAAAAAATGATATCAAACAAACAGTATCAAAAAGAAATAAATAGTATAGTTCCTCTGGCTGACGTTGAGAAGTCGTATATTCTCAAGGCCTATGATCAAACAGGAAGAAATAAATCTCAAACAGCCAGACTTTTGGATATAGGAATCAACACCCTTCGAAGAAAACTAAAAACTTACGGGGTAAAGTCTTTCTTGTAAGCGAAGGCATTTTTCTCCCTTCTGCCCGCAGAAGCCGGTTGTGGATTTCGGCGAGTGGCTTTATCAGAGGTTGTCTTCCCTTTATGCGTAACAAGGTTTTTCTCAAATGTCTGATACTTTCTGATGTAATCGCCTTGGGATATTTCCCTTGAAACTTTTAAAAAGCGGGTATACTAATCAATATTAAAAACAACCCCGTTTCTATTTTTCGGTAAAGGGTAAAAATAGCCGAATCGATACCTCATGCACGATATAAATTATTCACATAAGCATGAACTGGATGAACATGATTTTTCAGGCTGCTGCAAGGATTGCCATACAAGCGTGGTTATCATTAAACCGCATATCATGGCGTTTGCCGCCCGGATAAAGCATTATACCAGGAAGATGCTTGCGGCCCTTCAACCGGATGAAGTTTACAGGCTCTATCAGATTTTGGATGATCTTGCCCACATGGATACCGGTAGCCATCTTGCAGGGTTGCTTCTTGAAGAACCTGATATCAATAAAGCGCTTCCGATAATACGTTCTTATTACAGCACGTTTTTTGATATTCACGAGGCGTACCTGGCAAAAAAGCTGCTGAAGACCGACAACCCATGGGAAACCCTTAAAGCATTCCCGCTTTATCCCCGTTATGATACACTGATAAGAAACCAGGTAAAGGCCAGGCATATTACAAATAAGAGCAGACTGGTTTTTATCGGATGCGGCGCTGTTCCCATGAGCCTGATCCTTTTGAGCCGTTTATACGGCATACGCTCAATCGGCCTGGAGTCTTCTAAAGAAACAGCAAAACTGTCAACAAAGGTGATTCAATCCCTTGGCCTGGAAAAAGAGGTTGAAATCATACACAGCGACGATTTGGATCTTGAAAAACTAGATTGGGACATAGCTCTTGTCGCTGCCCTGGCGGAACCTAAGGCGCGTATTTTTAAAAGCCTTGGCAGAATCCTGGAAGAGAGGAAAGATGCTTTTGTTATTTTTCGAACTTATACAGGTATGCGCGCTGTTCTGTATGAGCCTGTGCAACCCGCGGATATCAAAGGCTTTAAAATAGTCAAAGAGATTTTTCCCACCGGGCGGGTAAATAACACCACCGTTTTTGCGGAATTAGAGGGATGAAAAAAAGCAGTCTATATTACGTTAAAGATGAATTCTTAGATAGTTATTCTTCCATTTGTAATCTTACGGATGAAGAAATACTTCACAAACCTGGCGATGATTTCCGCTTGCATTTTGAAAGACTGAACCGTCTGGCCGCTATGGATGTTGATGATCAGGATGTTGAAGAAATGCTTTGCGATAAAAAACTTCAGCCTGTCATAAAACATATCTCCTATCTGAAAAAAATATACGGTCTGAAAATGGAGCTTGAGTTCGCCCGGTCGATAATTGACGCTCAGGATCCCTGGAGGCTGCTTAAGCGGTTTAAATTTTATTCTAATTATCTCGAGCTGGCGCGTATGGAATATAATGGAGGAGACCTGAAACCGGAAGACAAGGTCGTTTTTATAGGAAGCGGGCCTTTGCCGATGAGTCTTATCTCTCTCTACAAACAATACGGGGTTCAAGGCATCGGCATTGAAAAAGTTCCGGAATATGCCAATCTTTCCCAAAAGCTTGTCAAGACCCTTGAACTCACCGACTCTATTCGTATTATTTCAGGAAACCATTTATCTTTACCTGCGCACGGAAAGGTTCAACTGATCATGGTCGGCGCTGATGCCTGCCCAAAAGATGAAATTTTTACACATCTCGCAAAAACCCTTGAGAATGGAACAAAGCTTTCCTACAGGATCTATGAAAAAGG
>JAERRQ010000295.1 GCA_016735355.1 Desulfobacterales bacterium
CCATGGAACCGGTCTCCGAGGATCAGTTTAACATGGCCGCAGCATTGGTAAAGCAGGCTGATTTTATAATTGATACAGGATTCGAGGCCGGATATTTGAACCAAAGGAATATAGAACTTTTTGAATATGCCCTGGCGCAGGATAAAAGGGTTCTTACGATGCGTAGTCAAATCAATGGCTTGTTTGATGGTTTTAATTGCGAATGGTTGATTAAATGCTTCGATGAAACTGAAGTTTTGGAAAAGATGGAGCTTTTAATTTAAGACGGTTTAGGGCTCGCTCAAAAAAAGGAGAAAAAAGTATTATGAAGAAGTGTTATGACAAAATTTTAACACTAATGTTCAGCATTGTATTTGTATTGATATTTAACTGCTCCCTATATGCCGAAGACCAAACAGGAAGACAGGATACAGAGACTGTAAAAATGGAAGAAATGGTTGTCACATCCACCCGTACCGAACATAGCAGGCTCGATACACCATCCAATATATCCGTCATTACTTCAAAGGATATTGAATCTATGGATGCCAAAACACTGCCTGAAGTAATAAAGAAACTTCCGGGCGTCTTTTATTCAAACGCAACCGGCCTTGAGCCTCATTTATCCCTGCGCGGCACACGAATAGGAATGAGCGGGGGCTCTATGGTGATTTTGAACGGTATTCCGGTATCCATGGGTAAATTCGGTTATACGGATTGGGAAAGCATACCTGTGGAGAATATTGAGCGGGTTGAAGTTGTGAAAGGGCCGCTTTCATCCCTGTATGGCGGTGATTCGGCTCGCGGTGTAATAAATATCGTAACCAAAAAAAGTGATAAACCTGTTGCCGGGAAGGTAAGCTTTGCGGCCGGTGATTTTCATGACAGACGTTATAATGCTTTGATTTACGGTAGTCAGGATAAATTTTTTTATAATCTTAATGCAAAAACCAGGAGATCAGACGCATACTCCGATAAATCCAAGATAGACAGTGATTATTATAATGGTGAATTCGGTGCTTATCTCGCTGATACTGTCAGCCTTGCCTTTAATTTCAACGTGGCTGACAAGGAGCGAACCCTTGCCAAGAAATTGACTGAAGCTGAAGTAAAGGAGGATCGTAAGCAGGCTACGGATTACAGTTATACTGAAAATACTGATATTATCACAGGTCTGAACCTTAAGGTAAAGCAGGATATTTTTGATTTAACCACAACTTTTTATTACAAAAATCGTGATAAAGATTATGAAAACTATAAAATGGCTACAAAGACTCCTTACAAGGAAGAGCTGGATGAAGATGTTTTTGGCGCTAAATTTATTTTTACCTTAAAACAACCGGTGGCAGGTAAAACAAACCTGCTATCTGCAGGATTTGATTATGATAATGATCAGATAGACATTGATAGAACCAAGGCAGCTTCAAAAACCGTCGGGTTGCCATATACAATATCTGATCCAAAAAAGTCAGGTGATTTTAACAGGGAAGAATTGGGAATTTTCTTGCAGGATGAATTTTCCGTTCTTGACAATTTAACCCTAACTGTCGGCATCCGCTATGATTATTTTGAGTATGATAATGATTCGGATTATGATTTTAGTGAAGGCGGTATCAAGGATTATGAGGACACCCCGGATTATGACAAATGGAACCCGAGATTCGCAATAAATTACAGACCGTTAAATAATTTCAGCATTTATGCCAGTTATAACAAAGCCTACCGTGCTCCCAATATATATGATTATTATTACAGTGCAGAATCTTTAGCAGAATTTGGAACGACATTAAAGCCCGAGGAGTTTGCTCAATATGAAATCGGATATAGGTGGTTTTTTACAGAATGGTTCAATCTGGATATGAATGTTTTCAGAATCGAGATCGATGACATGCTGGATACGGTTTATGACCAGGATGGCGACTATCAGGGTAAACAGAATATTAGTGAAGTTACTATAAAGGGTTTTGAAACGGCAATTACAGGCGCACCCTTACAATGGCTCAGTTACAAGCTTGCCTACACCTATATGGATGGGCGTTACAAAAGTGATACTCTTGTAAAAGATGCTAATAGAGATGTGGTTTCCATTCGTGATAATCGGCTTACAAAGTCTCCATTTAATAGGGGGAGCGCAGATCTGGATACAACTTTATTTAATATTAACGGTTACAAGCTGCTCTGGAATATCAACATGCAGTACCAAGACAAGTATAAAATGGATAAAGCCAATGATTCGGAATATAAGGACTATACCCTGTTTAATTCCAAATTAAATTTGAGCCATAAGCATTTTGATATTTTTGTTGCTGCTGAAAATTTGTTTGATTATCGATATGATAATTATGCCTATGCCAGCTATGGCAAGGAATATTTCTATCCTGCCGCCGGGGTAACCTGGTCTTGGGGAGTGGCTTACAAGTTTTAGCTGTAAATTTGAACCATTGAGGACGATTTTCAGATATATTAGTTTTGCTGTTCATATCTTCCAACGCTCTACGCGTGGGAAGATATGCATGGGGAAAATATGTACACAATTTTTTGCAGCAGATTCAAACTTCTTTATCTTTGAAATGCTTCTTGTCAACAAGAATGTAAATTATGCCTGCTATGCCGATTATACTGAGAATAATAAAAAATATGCCTAATGTAGTCATTTTTTTATCTCCTTTCCATCTAAGAGGTAAGCACAAAAGAAAAAGCTTATCATGGCAATTAGACCGCTTATAAAAATCCAAATTTTAAATTCATGCTGTTTTATGATTTGAAAAATAACCACAGTGCCAAATATAATTTTGGCAATATCATAAAGAAATTTTGATAGATTTTGTTTTTGTAGATTATTTTTGATTACTTTCATATTTTATATAATATGCTTTCCGGAAGTGTAAGTCAAAGGGAATGAGCTTGGTATCAATCGGGGAAAAATAATCTGAATTATTAGGAACTTGAACGGGTACATATTTATTTTGTATAAAAATTTTTAATCCAATGCTATTAGGGAGCTGTCAGCAATTGCCACCAGGGGGGAGGGGGAGGTTGAAATATT
>JAERRQ010000358.1 GCA_016735355.1 Desulfobacterales bacterium
AGCAGAACTGTTCTGCTGTTCTGAACTCTTACCATACTAAATCCAAATTCTCAATTGTCAAGTAATTTCTGAAGGAGTTATTTCAACAAATCACCTTTTACATGATCTGTAGATGCAGCCAGGGATGATTTCACCGGAAATCGATCGAGATTCCTATCGACGATTGAATTGGGAATCAAATCTGGTTTGTTTTCTGTTTTTAGGGTTCGCGCATTGCTTTCTTTTAACCTAAGTTGAGCTATTAGCTGTTAGCAATTAGCGGTTAGCCTTGAAAAATCAAGGTATAACATCAGTAAAAAATAACACCCAATGGGTGAAAATTGGTAATCGCAAAACATCTTGTAATCATTAAGCTAATAGCTGACAGCTAAAGGCTAACCGCTCAATTCAGGTTTAACCAACCATGAGAAAAAGTAAAACTTCATTCATGTAAAAGTGTTATAGGGTGGATAATGTTTTCTTTTTTATAAATTAAATCCGGAGCTTCATAAAATTCATTATGGAAAAATTATTCGGCACAGACGGGATCAGAGGGGTCGCCAACAGATATCCGATCACGCCTGAAATGGCTTTAAAACTGGGCAGGGCAGCAGTTTCCATCTTCAGGAATCAGGATAAAAATGGTAACAACAGGTGCAGGATAGTGATCGGAAAGGATACCCGCCTGTCCGGAGACATGCTTGAATTTGCCATTGCTGCCGGTATCTGTTCAATGGGCGGTGAAGTTTACCTGGCCGGTGTGATCCCTACGCCCGGGGTTGCATTTTTAACGTCTTCAATCAATGCTGATGCGGGAATAGTTATATCCGCTTCTCACAATCCATATTATGATAATGGCATCAAATTTTTTAATAAAAAGGGATTCAAGCTCTCCGATGATATGGAAGCTGCAATTGAAGCTGAAATTCAAAAGGCGGTCATTGATGATACTGGCAACGCTTTTAAAAAAGAGAATGGGATTCAGCCCGGAAGGGTTCATTATATTGAAAACCCGATAGCGCAATATGTTGATTTTCTAAAAAATACAATCAAAGGGACAAATCCCTTCCAGTCTATAAAGTTGGTGATCGACTGTTCAAACGGAGCAGCCAGCCAGGTTGCTCCCGAAGTTTTTAAAGGGCTTGGAGCGGATCTTGAAACAATTTTTGCCGATCCTGACGGAAAAAATATAAATGATAATTGCGGTTCCCAGCATACCGGAACTCTTTGTAAATCTGTAATAGAACAAAAAGCCGACATGGGGCTGGCCTTTGACGGAGACGGAGACAGGCTTATTGCGGTGGATGAAAAAGGGAAGGAGTTGACCGGTGATCAGATCCTGGCGATCTGTGCCGGGGATATGAAACAGAGAGGTTTGCTTAAGAATGACCTCCTTGTCAGCACGGTTATGAGCAACCTGGGACTCGGGATAGCCTTAAAGAAGATGGGTATAAAACATATCGCTTCACTGGTAGGCGACCGTTATGTAATGGAAGATATGATTTCCAGCGGAGCTGTTATCGGCGGCGAGGATTCCGGTCATATGATTTTTTTGGATCATCACACCACCGGCGATGGCATACTAAGCGCTCTGAGACTGATGGAGGCCATTCTGAATAATTCAAAGCCTCTGTCGGAGCTTGCCTCTGTTATGGATCTATTTCCCCAGGTTCTGCTTGGTGTGGAGGTTAAAGAGAAACCGGATCTTGATACCATTCCGGAAATAGTCGATATAATAAAATCCGTGGAATCAAGTCTGGGAGAGCAGGGGAGGGTGCTTGTCAGGTATTCGGGCACACAGCCTCTTTGCCGGGTAATGGTGGAGGGCCCCACCATGGAGGATACCGAAAGGAATTGCCGTAAAATAGTCGAAGTCGTTAGAAGGGTGCTTGGAGTATAATGGTTGAGGTGTCTCGGTATTTGATATGAAAACAATACTTGAAGAAATTAAATCCTGTACCGACTGCGGACTCTGCGTGGAAGTTTGCCCCACGTATTCGATAACCGGTGAAGATCTGTTTTCTCCGATGCAGAGGCTGAAGACAGCGGGCTGGTTGTTTGATGGGGAAGCACTTGAACCACGCCTTGCAGAAAGCCTGTATAACTGTCCTAAATGCATGCAGTGCGAGATGATCTGCCCGGAAAAAATCCGGATTACACGAGTAATACATAGCGCACGCGAAGAACTCGCAAGACGTGGTCTGGGGCCGTTGGAGAGACATAACAGCGTGATTAAGGGAATCATGCGTAAGGGTAATGCAGTCAATGGTGATCCGTCCAAAAGGCTGGAATGGCTGCCTGGAGAATTTCCAAAACACGAATCAGATACCCTCCTCTATTTGGGCTGCCTCCCTTCATTTCTGGTAAAAGATGCTGCCGCTTCGACCTATCTGGCGCTGAAAAAGCTGGACCTTGACTTTATGATTCTGGAAGATGAGGGTTGCTGTGGTACATATCTGTATGAGTCCGGCAAAACGGATCTGGCCGGAGAATTCTTTGAAAAGAATCTGGAACGTTTCCGGGCCCTGGGGATTAAAAGAATTGTGGTGCCCTGCAACGGCTGCCTGAAGTGCTTTAAATATTTTTATCCTGATCTGCTTGGGGAGATCGACATTGCGGTGCATCACGCGGTGGAAGTTATTTATGATCTGCTCAAGGATAATCCGAGCGTTTTAAAAAAGATTGAAAGGACTGCTGTTTATCAGGATGCCTGTCGTCTAGGGCGAGGCGAGGGGATTACTGAGGAGCCAAGGCGAATTCTTGACTGGTGCGGCCTTGAGGTAAAAGAGCTGAAAAATAATCGCGAGGATGCCCTCTGCTGCGGAGCCGGTGGAGGTATTCGATCTGTTTACAGAGACCTCTCACTGAAGATCGCAGCCGGCATGTTAAGGGAGGCTGAAACAAAATCGGTCATAAGCGCCTGCCCTTTTTGCGTTTTTAACTTAAACTATGCCTCTGCGAAGATGAAGCTTGGCAAGAATATAAAATATTTTGCCGAATTTGTGCTGGAATCGCTCGAATAAGCGATGCCATTAAAGGATTATCCCATGAGTCAAAAAAACAACGTAATAAATAGAAATAAAGAGACCGGCAATATCAAGCCGAAATGGCTGAAGCGCTTTCTGGAGAGATTGGCGCAGGCAAACAGGAAATATCCGGGAACGGGCTGCCGTCATTGAAGTATAAATTCAAGAGGTACCGGTGGTACTAGAAAATAAAATTTGAAATTGGCTTGTTAATTTGCTTTTTTTAAAGCTTTTACCTTCCATTCAATATCAGTACCCGTTCACGGTTTACAGTTTTCTAAAAAGGCAAAATCAACAAAGCAGTACGTCTATTTGATTATGAATAATTGATTTATAAGGTCGGTTACCGTGCTGTAAATTCAAATGACGAGTCATAGTCTCTATTTAAGTCTGTATTTTGATTCAACTGTTATCCGTAAACCGACAACCGTGAACGCTTACAAATATCATTTGTTTGAACAGGAGATAGTTTATGGAAAAACCGGTAATTTGTGAATATGATGAAGGAGTGGCGCTGTTAACCCTTAACAGGCCGGCCAGAAGCAACGCTATAACACAGGACCTTCTTATTCATCTTTACAATTATTTGGAAATGATAGTTAAAGATGACAATGTCAGGGTGGTGATAATTACCGGTAAGGGGAAATCATTCTGTTCAGGATTGGATCTGGCTGTGCTGGACAAAGATAATTTATTCGATCCAAGAAGTGACGGGCTTGATTTCCCTGATATAATTTCTGCCTGCAAAAAACCGGTTATAGGCGCTATTAATGGTCCAGCAATCACCGGAGGCCTTGAGTTGGCGCTGAATCTCGATTTCCTGATTGCATCCGAAAGAGCATTCTTTGCAGATACACACGCCAGAGTCGGTATCCATCCCGGGTGGGGGATGTCCCAGCTCCTTCAGCAGGCTATAGGAGCGCGAATGGCGAAACAGGTTTCTTTGACATGCCAGCCAATTACAGCAAAGCAGGCTTTAAGGCTCGGGCTTGTCAATGAAGTAGTACCCCATGATGAACTTTTACCCCGTGCCAAAGAGATCGCTGGATATATTCTTGAAGGAAAGCCCGATATGGTCTCGTTAATGATGGATCTTATCGAATATCGAAATTATACCACACTGAATGGTGCATATTCCCACGAGCGGACCGGATTCAGGAAGTTTCTCGGTGAGTATCAAAAATAAGGTCGCAACCTGTATTTACTGTAACCGTTCACGGTTTTTTGACATTTTCAAATTTCTTTTCACTATTTATAGTAGTAGTAGCTAATTAAGCAAATCACCCCACCTTGCTATCGTTGTTGTAAGTTGCTATCACGCTTCTAACGATAGTATTTAAAAGGAGCCCAAATTAATTGGAACTTGGACTCCTCTTAATTTGCTGAAAACTTTTAATATACAGCTTTAACCGAAACAATCAATTACAACCTGAAAATAAGCATTCCATTTATCATCGCCGTTTTTATCACGAAGAAGCGCTGTAATTCTAAAAGCTGCAAGAGTACCAGAAAAACCAGTAATAGAAGGATAATAGGCAATGGTGCCAAGAGGTCTCTCCTTATAAAAATTGTGTCCATACTGGAATCTAAGACTACCTATCCGAATACTGACACGCTTTGTTCCAGAAAATACAGTTAGAGAATCACTCTCCGTTACGTAATTTTTCCCATTCCATTCCTTGAACCGTATTCCCGCATATTTGGATCCTATATAACCATAGCTAGCGGGAGCAGCCTTTTCTATCGTCAAGGACTCTTCATCCATTACTGTTGGCAATTCTTCGATTTTTTCAGGTGGCTCTGCTATTAGAGTTCCAGGTTCCACACTGATTTGCACAGAATTTTCTATTGCCTCAAGTCTATCACGTAGTTCCTGAATCTCTTTACCAATCTGAAAACCGCTTTCAAACTCAGCCATAATAAATCTCCTTTCAAAGGTTTAGATTATTATCATACCTGCCCGCCAGGCTGTTTTATTAAAACGATAGAATTTATCATTCTGAGGTTCCACAAGATAGATTTTGTCCTGTCTATGGCAGTAACCTATGTTAACAGCATGCCCCCAGTTGCTGCCATAGTACCAGATGGTGCCGAAAGGGATTCCCTTCAGGACTCGATTCACATTGCCCTGTAAAACCTGTGCAAAGTCGTCACAATCAAAGACTTCTGAGATATAACTCATATGATCAGTATTATCATGATATTTGATAAACCTGTAAACCTCCCAGATAGAATGTCCAGTATAGCTTCTATCTGAAATATGAAGAGAATATCCTGTAGTCCCAATATCCCTTCGGATCGCTCTGATAATATTGGCTGCCGGAACATTAGGTCTGCCGCCATATGCACGATCAATTTCTTCAGAAGGTTCCTGATCTGTTGTTATATCAAACAATTCAGTACCATTCTCAAGATAAGGCGGTGTTTCAGGAGGGGTAATATCACGAAAAGTGATTGTCGCTTCCTTATCTGCCTGTTTTTTGATCCATTCGCTTAGCTTAATTTCTTTTGCTGCCATGTTATTCTCCTTTTTTTGCAAGATAGGGTATGCTTGTTTAAAATAATATTTTTAACTTTCCCATCAAACTCTGATTGCCGCTTGTTTTATTCACCTCCCTTTTTTTTGGAATGTTTTGTTCTATTAGTCATTTGAGCATATGTTATGCCATAACATGGAAAAGAGACATTTTTTTACTTGTAACAGCACAATCTATTGATTTTAAAAGTAAAACCATGGCGTAGTTTGCTTTGCGTTTTTGAACAGAACGATGTAAAGGCCATACTTACTGTAAACTTGATATGCATAGCTGTAAACTTGATATACATATATAATGTTTGAAGAAGATCACATTGTTTAATCAAAAAAAATAGTACAAGGAACAATCCTAACACCCTATGATATTGTTATTTCGTCCCCGTTCCCAATGTTGACATACCAATAAAAAGACTTGCAATAGCTAATGCATTGACAAGTAAGGTTTATGTAACTACAATAATAAAATATGGAATGGGACGAAATTAAAAGACAGAAAAATCTCAAAAAGCATGGTTTGGACTTTGCCTTAGCTGATTATGTATTGGAGAGTCCTTTCAGGCTTGATGTAAGTATTATTCGTAACAACGAAAGCCGTACACAATCATTTGCCTATGTTTTTGACTATCTGGCTGTCTTGTCAGTTGTTCACTCTAAAAATGGTACTCGAATAATAAGTTTTCGCCGTGCCAGCCGTGAAGAAAGGGAGGTATACCATGAGTGGCTTGCAAACGAACCTGAATAAACAAAAAAAAGAAATTTTAAAAGCTACAGCCATTGCCCCAAAAAAGGGAGACTTTGTATGGGACGGAAAAGATGAAAATGAACGTCCACTTAGTAAAAAAGAGATGCGTGCTGGAATTAAAAATTTAGGCGGCCGTCCAAAATTAGAAAATAGAAAACAATCTCTCACAATTCGACTTAATCCTGAGGTGCTATATTTTTTCAAGTCACAGGGTAAAGGGTGGCAAACTAGAATCAATGACACCCTCCAAAACTATGTTAATTCACATCGGACAGCATAGGTGAATCAATTCCTCCATTAATGACTAACCGCGTAACCACTTCAAATAATAAAAAAGATCAAGCTTGAGGGAGAGAAAATGGAAGATATTGCGCTGCTTTGTGAAATCTCTACTTCTATTCACACTATCCGTGATCTGGATGAAATGCTTAAAGTTATTCTTCGTAAAATAGAGGCTGTTTTTCATATTGAAGGTGCATCCATAGCCATTCATGATCCTGAAAAAAAAGAATTTTATTTTATCCGCACTGTGGAGGAGGGAAAAAATGAAAAAAAAGGGGGATTGCAAAAAATACGATTTCCGGATCATCTCGGAGTGGCCGGATGGGTGCTCCGGAAAAAAGAGCCGGTAATAATACCTGATACCTCTCGGGATGATCGTTTTTTAAAAGGTGTTGATCTTAAAGGTAATTTTATAACCCGCTCTATGATTTGCCTTCCCTTGCGGACACGTAAAGGATTGATTGGTGTGTTATATGCACTAAACAAACTTAAGGGAAAATTTACAGAAAAAGATAGCAAGTTACTGGAAATACTTTCCGGAACAATTGCCATCGCGATTGAGAATGCACGGTTTTATGGTGAACTAAAACAGTATGCAAGTTCCCTTGAGCAGGAAAATCAACGACTTAAATCAGAGGCACAGGAACAATTTAATCTTCAGGGAATCATCGGGTCCAGCCCGGCAATGAACAGGGTGTTTGCCCTTTTAGAAAAAATTATCAATACAGAAACAACTGTATTGATCCATGGAGAGACTGGAACCGGTAAAGAACTTTTTGCCAGGGCGATTCATTTCAATGGTTATTTAAAGGAAAAGCCTTTTCTGGCGGAAAACTGTGGCGCTCTTTCCGAAAATATTTTGGAAAGTGAACTTTTTGGGCATGTCAAGGGCGCCTTTACCGGAGCTGTTACCGACAAAAAAGGGCTTTTTGAGTTGGCAAACGGAGGAAGCATCTTTCTTGATGAAATCGGAGATATGCCTGCCTCCATGCAGGTTAAACTTCTTAGAGTTTTACAGGAAGGAGAATTCAGGCCGGTGGGCGGCAG
>JAERRQ010000235.1 GCA_016735355.1 Desulfobacterales bacterium
AGCACGCCCGGCATGATAGGCTCTGCCGGAAAATGACCCTGAAAAAAAGGTTCATTCATGGTCACATTTTTCAGGGCCTTGACTGTTTTTCCTTTTTCGAGCTCAAGGATCCTGTCGACAAGCAGAAAGGGGTATCTATGCGGCAATAATTCCATAATTTTCAGAATATCATATGTGTCATCCATTTTCTTCTCCACCGTCAGTTTTTCTCAATCTTTTTGAGTCTTTTTTCAATCTCCATCAGCTTCTTTTTCAGTTCCGGTAATTTTGGTAGTATATTTTGGACCCTTAACCACAGACTGTGTGGCATCCCAATCGATCCTGATACAATCGAACCGTCAAGCACCGATTTTGCTATCCCGGACTGGGGGCCTATGGTTACATTATTTCCAATTTTCAGGTGTCCGGCCAGACCGGCCTGCCCGGCCAGAATGGCATTTTTACCGATGGTAGTGCTCCCTGATATTCCAACCTGGGCAACTATAACAGAATTTTCACCGATAATGACATTATGAGCAATATGAACCAGATTGTCGGTTTTAACACCCTGTTTTATTATCGTCTCTCCAAAAGTTCCGCGGTCGATAGTATTGCCGGCGCCTATTTCTACATCATCTTCTATTCTGACAATACCGGTATGGGTAATTTTATGATACCTGGTTCCGTCAGGCGCAAAACCGAATCCATCACTCCCTATTACAGAGCCGGCATGAATTATGATTCTGCTGCCAATTCTGCAGCTGTCATAGATAGTTACATTCGGATAGATTTTGACATCATCTCCGATGGTAACATCATCACCGATAACTACGCCTGGATGCAGGATAACCCGGTCTCCCAAAGTGACGTTTTTTCCCATAACGGCAAAAGGGCCTATCAATGTATCAAGGCCGCATTCCAGATTTCCTCCTATCCGGGCATCCGGACTGATGCCTTTATTTTTTTCGGTAAAATAACCGGGATTGGAAGGAGGATAAAAAAGCGCGAGTACTTTGGTAAATGCAACATTGGGATTATCTACCAGGATAAGCTCTTTTCCCGATGCCTGAAATTTTTTAGGAACAATTACAGCTCCTGCAAGGGTCTGATCAATCTTTTTTAAAAACCCGGCATTACCGGCAAATGTTATTTCGTCAGTTTTAGCGTTTTCAAAGGGAGCTGCGCCGCAAATGTTTTTTAAAGGATCACCCTGAATTTCGCCGTCTATTAATCCGGCTATATCTTTAATTGATATTTTCATTTACTCACTTTTTCTCAAGTTTTATTTAGCTGTTTGATCGTTGTATATTTTTATTATTTTATCTGTTATTTCAATTGAATCAGGTGAATATAAAACACCGGCACTATTTTTTTCAACTATAAGCAGGTACCCTTCTTTTTTCCCTATATTCTTTGCAAGCTTAAAAATATCTTTCTTGATTTTAACAACAAGCTTGTTATTGATTTCATTAAATTCTGTTTTGTATTTTTTTTCAAGCATTTTGAAATCATTTATTTTTATTCTGAATTCCCGTTCTTTTTCGTCGCGCATCTCCTTACTCATTACAAGGCTTTCACGATCGAATTTTTTTTTCATTTCCTCGATTTCAGCGCCTTTTGTTTTAAGAATTTTCTCCATTTCTTTGCCCTTCTCATTGATCTGAGCTTGAGCATCTTTGCCGGCGCTTGAGTTTTGTATAATTTTTTGAAAATCGACTACACCAATCCTGGCCACATCAGCAGCTTCAGAAGAAGCAGCAAGAAAGAAAAAAAGAAAACTTGCGAAAATCATTATTCTGTTTTGCATAGTAAATCCTCCGTTAATTAATTTAGAAAGCTGAACCCATCGAGAATTCAAAACCTCCGCTGCTTTCACCCTCTTTGGAGTGGATTACTTTTCCGTATTCTATACGGATCGGCCCCATGGGTGAATTCCATCTGAAACCAAACCCGGCGCTTTTACGTAAACTGCCCAGCCGGATAGGTTCGCCGGTATCATATAAATCGCCTGTGTCAAAAAAGAGCAACCCGATAATTCCGGCATTGCCGAATAAAGGGAAGCGAAGCTCAAAATTGAACTGCACAAATTTAGTACCGCCTATTTCCGACTCGTAACCCCAAGAATTCGTTGTTTTGGGACTTAAGTCCTCCCAGTCAAAACCTCGCAGGGAATTGATTCCGCCTAGATAAAAACGCTCATAGTCCGGCAAGTCTCCCCCGGTATTTCTCCATACAAAACCGGATTTACCATGTAAAAAGTATATAACTTTCCAGAATCCCGGTATATACCACCCTGTTTCAAGGCTGACTTTTGTAAATCCGATATTTCCTCCCAGCCCCGCGTACTGTATCTTGGCACCATGCTCGGATCCTTCCTGGGGGTTAAAGGTACTGTCCCTTGAATCGTATTTAATGCCTATAGTGACGCTGCTGGTAGTATTTTCCCCTTGAAGGTCCCACAGAGAATCCGAGGCATCATGGTCTAAATCCTGGATATCTACAAAACTTAAAGAATAACCAAATGAAGCCCGAGTAAAATCGAAGATGGGATAACTCATTGTTAATCCGCCGCCCTTGCTATCTGTATCGTATGTATCATAGCTCTTTTTCCAGCTAAATAGATCTATACCGGCCGACAAGGGGATATCAAAAAGCCACGGCTCTGTAAAGTTTAAGATAAAGGCGGTGGTCCTTGAACCAAACTGCGATTGCAGAGACACAATCTGGCCCTTGCCTAAAAAATTTCTTTGGGTAATGGAGCCGGTTGCAAAAACATTTTCTACGGTACTGTAGCCTCCGCCAAAAGTAAAGGAACCAGTTGCCTTTTCCGAGACATTGATGTCAAGTATCATCAGGTCGTCGTCGCTTCCTTTTTCCGTATTTACTTTAACTTCTTCAAAATACTCCAGCCTTTTCAGGTTGCGGATACCCCGTTTCAGCCGGTTTCCCATGTAAAGACCTCGCTCAACGACCGGCAGTTCGCGACGTATTACCTTGTCCCTGGTTTTATTATTGCCGGTAATATTGATCCTTTCAAAATAAACGAGTTGCCCCTTGTTTACAATAAATGTGATATTGACTATCAATTCATCCATATTTTTGATAGTCTGGGGTAATATTTCTGCATAAGCATAACCTGCGTCATTATAGATATCTGTTAATGCCAGTATATCATCGCGTATCACACTGCGGTTATAATATGTTTCTTTAGTAATTTTTAAAACCGCGATGAGTCTCTCTTTTGACAGTATGAGATCTCCATCTATATCAACTTTCCCAACTTTAAACCGCAAGCCTTCATTGATTTTGAATATGATATAAATATCATCCTCTTCAAATGTTACAAGAGGCTCTCCGACCCTGGCCTGAATATACCCATTGTTATGATAAAAACTCTGAAGCATGGCAACGTCCTGGTTCAGCTGATTCTCGTCAATGCGACCTGAACCGGTTAAGAATGAAAAGAATCCTTTTTTTTTGGTTTTGATTATTTTTTTCAATTGCTTTGCTTTATATATATCATTCCCCTGAAATGTAATTTTTCTTATTAATACTTTTTCGCCTTCGTCTACTATTAATTCCAGCTCGGCCTGGTTGTGTTTCAAAGGATGAATTTTATATGTTATTGCAGCATTATAATAATGCTTTTCCTTGTAGAGCACCTCAACTCTGGCTATGTCACTACGGATTTGAAAATTGTTCAGGATAGAACCGATTTTTAAGCTCAAATTTTCCTTGACCTTCTCATCTTTAAAAACCAGGTTGCCGGTAATAGTAATTTTTTTAACAGTCGGTTTTTCTTTTAAATTGAATATTATAATTTTTCCATCAGCGCTTTCTTCGGATTCTATGCGAATATCTTCAAAATATCCCATCGCATAAATAGTCCTAAGGTCTTTTGTCAAGCTTTTGGTAAGATATATATCGCCGGGTTTAGTGGCAATTACTCTTTTGATGGCATCTGTTTCTATGCGATCGTTCCCTTTTACAAGTACCTGGACGACCTTTTCCTTTTTAAACAGTTTCAGGCTGATATCGCCGGCAAGCTTTTCGACTGTTAAGGGCAGGTTCTCTATGCCTTCTCCCCCGACGGAAAAACTGCTTAAAGGCGTTTCACCGTATAAATCCATCATTTTTACGGATATGGAAAACTTTTGATCCGAGCCTGTAAAACTTCCCCAGACCACAAAATCGGCTCCGTATTTTATGCCTGCTTTTCTTATTTCATCTATGACAGCAGAATCATCTTCAGGGGAATAATCTATGGCTTCGGACTTAACATCCGGTTCTAAGATAATAGCGCCATCCTGTTTAAGATGGGAACTTATTACTTTAGGTATTTCACTGGTTAAATATAAGAGTTCTTCACCGGCTTCAATTTCAAAAGGGAGAACAGCAACACGAACCGATTCCACAGAATATGAGGTGACTGCAGAAAAACAGATAATTGCGATGACTATTAAAGCAAGCTGTTTTATCATAAAAACTTCGATATTTTAAAGTCTATATATGGCTATCCGAAAGCTGTCCATCTATAATAGTAACAACCCTGGACATGAATGAGGCGAGCTCGGCATTATGGGTCACAATAACCAGCGCCATTTCCAGTTCCCGATTCAGTTCCATCAGCATAGAGTGAATCAGTTGACTATTTTGCCTGTCAAGATTACCGGTCGGCTCATCAGCCAAAAGAATTGCAGGTTTTAGGACAAGAGCCCTTGCCAGCGCAACTCTCTGCTGCTCACCGCCTGAAAGTTTACCTGAAGTGTGAAAGAGTCTGTCTTTAAGTCCAACCCGTAAGAGGATATCTTCTGCTAACCGGTTAGCTGTTTTTTTATCCAGCCCATTGATAAGGGGCGGCATCATTACATTTTCAATAGCCGTAAATTCTGATAAAAGATGATGAAACTGAAAGACGAATCCGATGGATCTGTTTCTGAATTCAGCAAGATTCGTATCATTAAAGAGTAAAACATCTTTTCCTTGAAAGAGAAGCGCGCCACTGTCCGGCCGATCAAGAGTGCCTATTATATGCAGGAAAGTCGATTTTCCTATTCCCGATGAACCGACTACAGCGATTGTTTCTCCTTTGCTAATGTTAAAATCGACATCTTGTAAAATAGTTATAGATGATCCGATATTGTTGTAACTTTTGCACAGACTGCGCGCGCATATTAAGGTATCATCTTTTTTCAGGTGTCGGTTACAACTGCTATCCATAACGGATAGCCTCAACAGGATTCTGTTTTGACGCCTGTTTTGCCGGATAGAGCGTCGATAAAAAAGAGATTGCCAGGGAAGCTGCTGCTATCATAAGGACATCGAAAGCGGCAAGCTGAACAGGAAGGGTTGTAAAATAATATACATCGCCCGGAAGTTCGATGAATTTATAATGTTTAAGCGCCAGACAACCGGCAGTTCCCAATATAATTCCCGACATTGTTCCGATTGCGCCTATGATCATTCCATGCAGCACAAAAATTTTTTTAATGATTTTATCTGTTGCGCCCATTGCTTTTAAAATCGCAATATCCTTTGTCTTGCCCATAACCATCATAATCAGGGTGCTTGAAATGTTAAAAGCCGCAACAAGAACGATTAACGACAAAATGATAAACATAGCTTTTTTTTCGAGTTTCAGAGCCGAAAAAAGGTTATGGTTCATCTGCATCCAGTCTCTGGCCCAGAACGAGTCACCAGGATGTTTGCTGTTAAGATTTTGAACAATTTTTTTGGCCACATTTCCAGCGTTATAGATATCTTTTACCCGGATACCGATTCCTGAAACAGCATCACCCATGCGCATAATCTTCTGGGCTTCACCGAGGTGAATATAGGCCAGGGAGGAATCATATTCATACATTCCGGAGTTGAAAAGGCCGTTAACCCGAAACTGCTTCATCACCGGTATGTGTCCTATCGGTGAAAGCATACCTTTGGGTGATATAAGGTAAACAACATTACCCTCCATAACCCCAAGGTTTGCGGCAAGATCTTTTCCTAATATTATACCAGGCCTGAAACCGGCTTTATCTTCCATTGAACCTGTTGTTAAACATTTTCGCAAGGCTGGTTTGTCAAAATTTTTTATCTCCCTGCTTTTCGAGTCCGGATCTATCCCTCTTACGACTGCTCCTGATACTCCTGATGAGGATCGCAGCATAATCTGAGTATATACATAGGGTGAAGCTGTTTCTACACCGTCAATATTTTTTAACTCAGCGAGTATTTTCCTGAAATCTGTAAAGGTACGGCCATGGCGCATTAATACAACGTGGGATTCGACTCCCAGGATTCTGGACCTGAAATCTGATTCCGCGCCTGTCATAACGGCAATCACTATAACAAGCGCCATTACGCCGATTGTAATACCGACCATGGAAAGTATGGTAATAAGAGAAATGAAAGCCTGTTTATGCTTGGTTCTGAGGTAGCGGCTGCAAATAAAAAATTCAAAGGACATAAATTATGTGTTTATCAACCATTCACGGTTATTGTTATTTTGCTATCGGCTTTAAGATAATGATTTTGGGAAGGCCAGAGGGAGGAAGGCGTATAATAATACTCCGACGACCGATAACGCACCCAAAATCTTTACCTTAAAGCCGATATCGGTTTCATGTGCGGAAAAAGAATTACTTCACGAATTGAAGGTGAATCCGTGAGAAGCATGGTCAGCCTGTCAATCCCGATCCCCTCACCGGCTGTCGGGGGCATACCGTATTCCAGGGCTTCAATATAGTCAAAATCCATATGGTGAGCTTCCCGGTCGCCTGCTTCCCTTTCTGAAACCTGCTGCATAAAACGATTCTTCTGATCTTCGGGATCATTAAGCTCCGAAAAGCCGTTGGCGATTTCGTATCCGGCAATAAACAACTCAAAGCGATCTGTAATATCCCGGTTTTTATCATTTTTCCTTGAAAGAGGTGATACTTCAACAGGATAACCGGTAATAAAGGTCGGCTGAATCAATTGAGGTTCCACCAGAACATCAAAAAGCTTTGTTATAATCTTGCCTATACTTCCCGCTTTTGAAATGGCTATTCCCTTAGAGTGCGCATATTCAGTTAATCTCTCCCTGTCTTTTAAAATGTCCGGATCAATACCCCCAATTTCTTCCAGTGCCTTGAACAAAGTTATTCTGCGCCACTTTCCACTGAAATCAATAATATTGCCCTGGTATTCAATTTTTGTTGCTCCGGTTACATCCAGAGCAATTTTTGAAAACATCTCTTCAGTTAAATCCATCAAATCTTCATAGGTGGAATAAGCCTGGTAGAATTCAAGCATTGTAAATTCAGGATTATGCCTGGTCGAGACCCCTTCATTTCTGAAATTTCTGTTGATTTCAAAAACGCGTTCAAAACCCGCCACCACCAGGCGTTTCAGGTACAACTCAGGAGCGATGCGTAGAAAAAGATCTATTCCCAAAGCATTATGATGCGTCACAAAAGGCTCGGCTTCGGCTCCACCTGGAAGGGGCTGCATCATGGGCGTTTCCACTTCAAGAAAATCTCGTTTCAGAAGATATGAACGAACGGATTCGATTATACGTGATCTTTTTACAAAAATATCCCGTACATCGGCATTCATTATTAGATCAATGTAGCGTTGGCGGTAACGTTTTTCAGGATCTTTCAGCCCGTGAAATTTTTCAGGCAAAGGCCTCAGGGCTTTACTTAGCAGTTTTAATGCCGTAGCCAGAATGGTCCACTCGCCGGTTTTTGTTTTAAAGACCCCTCCTTCCAAACCAATAAAATCACCGATATCAAGTTTTTTGAAAAGGTTGTAAGCCTCTGCACCAACCCTGTCTTTTCTGACATAAGCCTGCATCTGACCAGTCCGATCACGAAACCGGATAAAGGCCGACTTGCCGAAGCGGTTTATCGCCATCATTCGACCTGCCGTAACAAAAACAGGCTCCGAATCATCCATTGAGTCGGAGTTTGTATTTATATGCTTTCTTATGTCGATTATGTCATGTACCACATTAAAATCATTTGGAAAAAGGTCGACACCCTTGTTTTGAATTTCCAGCAGTTTTTCCTTGCGCTGCTCTATAACCGTCTTTGTTTTATTCATATTTATTCGTTTGGTTTTGTATTTTAATCAACCGTTAACTGTGAACCGTCAATAGGGAACGTTTACAAAATATTGTAAAATCGAAATAAATGGCAAACTCTTTTGCTAACGTATTTGCAGGTATGTGTCAAGGGTAAGTTATCGGAGCGCAGGGCTATTGCATAAAAATATCGTAACCGTTCACGGTTTACGGTTATCAGTTATCAGTTTACGGTTGAAAAACCAAAAAAATTTGAATTTTATAGCTAAAATGTTTCAATCATTAAGCTTCGATCATCCATCCGTTACCATCTGGGTTCCTATGCAAAACATAGGAACCTTTTACAGAGAGCCCTGTAAAAGCAAACTTTTGGTTCCCAGTTTAGAATTCGAGTTTTGCTATGTTTTGTAACCGTTAACTGTAAACCGACAACCGTGAACGGTTACAAAATATCAATTAAATCTACGGCAAATTTGGACGCAACTTCTGTAAATTTTTTTTGAGCAAATCCTCATTCATAATAACTTTCCGTATTCAGCCAGCTCTTCAAGCCCGGGATTATTTAATATTTTTATTTCCCTGCCATTAACTTCAATCAGGCCATCCTTGCCCATTCTGAACAGAATGCGCGACAGAGTTTCCGGTATTGTTCCCAGCAGGCTGGAGAGTTGCGCCTTGGAAACAGGCAGAGTCAAGATGTTCGGCATGTCCTGTTCTTCAGATAAAGAAATAAAATATGCGGCCAAACGTCCTGGAACTTCTTTAAGGGACAGGTTTTCTATCAAAAGTGTGAACTGACGGAGTCTTCTCGAAAGAAGGGCAAGTATATTTAGAGCCAGGGACGGATTTTTTGATAACAAACTTATAAAAGAATCCTTGGGAAAAAACAGTATGTGACTTTTAATAAGAGCTTCAGCGACGGCAGGAAATTTCATGCCGGAAAAAACCGGAACCTCGCCAAAGGGGTTGCCTGGTCCGTATATGTGAAGTATTTGCTCCTTACCTTCCATGGAGACTTTGTAGATTTTAACCTTGCCGGCAGCAACAATGTAGAAACCGTTTCCGTCATCTCCTTCCATAAAAATCATTTTGCCTTTATCATAAAACTGATCTTCGGCGATACTTCTCAGGGCTTTAAGCTGATCCTCGGATAGTCCGTTGAAAATAGGGGTCTTTGATATAATTTCCAGAATTTTTTCCATGATTTCAGACCTCGTAATTTATTTAGGATGTAATGGTGTTTTTATTGTAATAACAACGCGCTACATAATAATTGGACATTAAGCTGTTAGGTATTAGCTGTTAGCTGTTAGCGGTTAGCTTACTTGTTGAATTTATAGTAATTTAGCTAAAACCTAATAGCTAATGGCTAAATCGCAAAAGCAGAATTTTTTGACCAAAAATATGCCTAAAATAGCAAAATTATTATGAGGTCTGGATTTAAAAAATATCATTAATTACCGGTATAAGTCAAAGCGAGGGGATGCTTTTTTGGGTATGCTGTGGAGTGTCAAAAAAGCAAAAAAACGTGCCATCAATTATTATTTGAATATTCCTCTTAAAATTTCTTTGGTAGTTTCCTCCATAGGTTTCAGTTCTTCATTTTGAAAAATTTTTTTAAATTCGGAGGATTCAAAGAGTCGTTCCTCAAGCTCTTTATCAATAACCTTTTTAATATCAGGCCGAAATTCGGGAGATGAAAAATTGCCGGCAATAAGCACCGGTATGAGATATTCCGAACCCTTCCGGTCTTTATTCGTGTCACCCTCTTTTTCAACTAAAAATGGTTCCAGCCGAAAATCCAACGACTCTGTCACAAGGTCGGCACTGCCCCTGGCTGTCAATCTGATATCATGGGAAATAAATTCGGCGTCGGATATGTTAAGTACACCGTCAACTATTTTGAATGAAGAAAAAATTTGTCCGAATTTTGTGGTGGATTCCTCTTTGCCCTCCATGATTTTAGTAAATGCGGATTTGGTATTTTTTACCATGGCAGTAAGATCTATACCCTTAATGGCGACGTTGGTAAGGTTCAGTTCTCCGGAACCGTTAAGACTCTTTTTGATTTCACTGGGGGCGTCGCCTCTTGTTTTCAGATTTAAGGTTGTATTCAGAGTACCTTCCAGAAAATCCAGCCCCGAAGTATCCGCAAACAGCCCTCCGGTGTTGAGATTTTTTACATCCAAAGCCAAACTGCTTTTTATGATATCATTCTGCACATCAAGAAGCCCCACCGTAGTTACATCCCCCTGATATAGATTCAGCGTGAGCGGGTTGATTTTAAAGATTCCGCTTTTCCCTGAAATTGACAAATCAATATCCTTGATTTTTGCATTGCCGATCTTGATTTTACCAATTTTGATCCTACCTTTTATAATAAGTTTGCGCAGTGGAGTGTAATCAAATTTTGAAGCAGGAGATGCAGCAGCCTTGGCTTCCTCCTGCACGGCTTCTTTTTTTGTGGCTGTTTTTTCCTGTTCAGGCGGCAGGTATCTATCCAAGTCTATTTGATCCATCTCCAAATCAAAATTCAGGTTGGGCCTGGAAAATTCTTTAGCATCAGCTGAAATTTTTAGTTTTGAATCATCTATTTCCAAAAGACACTTTGAAACTGAAACGCTATTCAGATCACCTTTCAGGTTTAGAGTTAAGGCTGCAAGATTTAAAACTTCAGGATCGGAGGTCTCCACCGGAAAGTCAAACCCGAGATGCTTGCAGAGTTTGCGGGGTGAAAATGGCGCAACACTTAGTTTGATTTCGGCTTCTGCCGCTGCTGCAGGGTCGACTACGGAACCGGTAATTTTTATATCCAGCTGGTTTGCTGCCATAACCGATATATCAAAAGGTATCTTTCCCTTGAGAATTTTTTTACCAAGAGGGCCCATGCTTCCTTTTAAAGATACAGGATGACCGTCCAGATTTGCTGAACAATTTATGTGGATTGGATGATCAAGGGAAAAATCATCTATGCGCAGGGTCAGATCGGATATCTCCCTTTTTGTAGTCGTGGTTTCGTCAATAAATATTATCGATCCAGCGGATATAGAAAACTCGTCCACATTTAAAGAATCTACGGGTATGTTGAATTCTGATTTTTTTTCGTTCAGTTCGGACTCGGGATCGGGCTCTGAAGGAGCGCCTTTTCGGCTCTCCCCTATTCCTTCCCAGTTGGAAATTTCTTTTTTTTGAATCAGTATAACTTGGGGGCCATTTACTATGAATCGGGTAACCCTGATATCCTTAAATAGAGACAGTATGAATTTCAAAATATCCACTCGGGCTTCAAAGGATTCAATAACAACAAAATCTTTTTTCCCGAATCCCTGGGGATTGCCAAGGTGGAGATCGGAAAATGATATGCCTGCCACAGGAAACAGGGAAAGACCAAGATCCCCGTTAATTGTGAAAGACCTTCCCGTCGTTTCGGCAACTTTTTTTTCAATAACCGGTTTGTAATGCTGGATATCAATAAAATGCGGGACAACAAGAAGAGCGACAATGATCAAAACTATAATAGAGAGGCAGACAATGAAACACCATTTAACAAATCTTTTCATGATTCGTCTCCTGGCCCGGATAAACCGTAAAAGTTAAACGCGTCTGAAGTCTACAGTGTTGCCGGGCGTTATTTTTTAAATATCTAAAGATGATAAATCACCTTTATCCGTATATTAAATCCTTGTAAATCTTTTTTTTTGTAACCGCCAGGAAAACGGCTTCTGTAAAAATTGTTGCAAAAAATATTCTTTCTATAATAAATAAGGCAAACAATAAAGGAGAAGAAAATGCACTATGAAGGTAATATGATAAGGCCGCCGAGTGAGGCCAACAGTATCCTGTTGCAGGTTACGGTCGGGTGCTCCCATAATAAATGTAGATTCTGCGGAGCTTATAAAGGAGAAAGATTTCGCATAAAACCTGATGCAATTATCATGGAGGATATTGCATTTGCGGCCGAGTACTGCCAACGTCAGCGCAGGGTTTTTTTATGCGACGGAGACGCCTTGATCATACCCCAAAAGAGGCTGCTGACTATTTTAAAAGCGATAGAAAAACAATTGCCCTGGGTGACCCGTGTGGGTCTATATGCCAACGCCAAGAGCATAAAGATGAAGACTCTGGATGAGCTTAAGGAACTTAAAGAGCATGGCCTTGCCATAGCTTATATGGGCCTCGAAACCGGCGATGATGTAACATTAAAAAAAATTCGTAAGGGCGCAAACTCGGATACCATGATCAAGATGGGTAAAAAGGTACGGGAAGCAGGCATTAAAATATCCATAACCGTGCTTCTGGGGATTGCCGGCCCTGAAAGATCCACTATTCATGCAAAAGAGACCGGCCGGGTTTTATCTGAAATCGATCCCGAATATGTGGGCGCGCTCTCTCTTATGCTTTATCCGGATGCAGATCTTTACAATGAATATAAATCCGGTGAATTTGTTCTTTTGGAACCTGATAAAATGCTTGAAGAACTGAAAATAATGATAGAGAATACAAATATGACCAGAGGGCTTTTTCATGCCAATCATGCCTCCAATTACCTGCCTATCAGGGCCATAATGCCCAAAGACAAGGAACCTACTCTGCAATTGATTGATGAAGCCCTTGGCGGCCGGGTAGCGCTCAGGCCGGAATGGATGCGGGCGCTTTAACAGCCTTTCAATTAATGTGAGCCGGTTTCAAAATGTTCAATTTTATTCGAGGTCAAGAAAGGAAAAAAATTTAACCACAGGAATACATTAAGTATTTTGAGGATTAAACCCCTTTTAAAAATCAGGTTGTCTGACGCAGAGATCGGGCAAAAGGGGGCGTTTTGAAATTGGCTCATTTGTAATTAATTTTTATAAGGAGACTTTAACCATGAACAACGGCTTGGGCAAGAGCCAGAAAGAAACAGATCAATTATGTATTAATACAATCCGCACATTATCCATGGATGCCGTTCAGAAAGCCAATTCCGGACATCCCGGAGCGCCACTGGGGCTTGCGGCGGCTGCATATGTTTTATGGACGCGGATATTGAAACATAATCCAAAAAATTCGGCCTGGCTGGACAGAGACCGTTTTGTCCTTTCAGGCGGGCATGCCTCCATGCTTCTTTACAGCCTGCTTCATCTTAGCGGGTACGGCCTGAGTATTGATGATATAAAAAATTTCAGGCAATGGGGGAGTAAAACACCAGGGCATCCTGAATACGGGCATACACCCGGTGTCGAGACCACCACCGGACCGCTCGGACAGGGCTTTGCCAACGGCGTGGGTATGGCTATGGCGGAACGTCACCTGGCCGCCCGCTTTAACGTTTCGGAACATGCGATAGTTGATCACTTTACCTATATAATGTGCGGAGACGGCGACATGATGGAGGGGATTACAAGTGAAGCCGCCTCCATGGCC